>JAJRSS010000131.1 GCA_024278615.1 Alphaproteobacteria bacterium | reverse complement strand
TAGCATGCGGCCAGTGAAAGAGCCGTGGATAGTGCCGTGAGCCAACGCAACCTTGAACCTTTGGGGGACATGACCTCTCCCTTGAATCACAGGTGTTCCCGCACCAACCACCTTAACGGCAATTCATTTTTCTTTCGACCAATACGAAACCACGGGGCATATTTGCTCGAAACCGTGTCAATTCTTAAAAGGCTTGGGCACGGTGGCCCGGTGTATGTCCCGTGCTTCGCCGTCAATTCAGAATTCCTACCCGTGTCTTTGGTACGTTCATACGGATAATCGAGGCGAGTCGGGTCAGCAGTTTCGGCCGGGGAAAAGAGGCCCGGCAGACAAGGCGTACAATTCTTCCCGCGGTACCGGTTGCCTGGCGCCGCATGACGATCGAACCGCGACCCCCATTATCCGTTGGCTTTGTCAAGGCTGGCACGAGGGTAATCCCGTCTCCCGCCTCCACGAGCGCCAGCAGGGTTTCCAGGCTTGTCTCCCGGGTGTTGGCCTTGGCGTCTCCCGTGGCCGTATGGCATACGTCCAACATTTGGTCGCGAAGGCAGTGCCCGTCGGCAAGAAGCAAAAGCTCCTCATGCGCCAGGTCCTTGAAGTCGATCACCTCCTGTTTCGCAAGGGGGTGTTGGTTGGAAAGCGCGATCCAGAACGGTTCGTCATAAAGGGCGAAGGCCTTCAAATGCGGATCGTCCGGTGCAGTTGCGAGGATTGCTCCGTCCAGTCCCCCATTGACAAGGCGATTCTCCAGATCGGTTGTTAAACCCTCTATGAGGGTCAGGGACAGATCGGGCATTTCCCGGCGGATCGCAGACAAAACCAAAGGTGACAAATAGGGACCGATGGTTGGGATCATGCCCAATCTAAATGGACCCGAAAACGGGTCCTTGGCCGATTGTGCGGTGGAAACAATCTCATCGGACAAAGTAATCAATCGCCGTGCTTGGGCGACAATTCGCTCTCCAACGGGTGTGACCTGAACTTTGCGGTTCGTGCGTTCGAACAGGGCCACGCCAAGGTAGTCCTCCAGTTTGAGAATTTGTCCGCTAAGGGCCGGCTGACTTACGTTGCACTTGATCGCAGCTTTTCCAAAGTGTCTTTCCTCGGCGACAGCAACGACATACTGCAAGTCTCGTATATTCATGGGTTCTTTTATCCGGTCTCGCTGAATGATATGTAAAACCGATCGAAGCTATAATAATAATCGATTTTGCAAATTAGAAGAACTTTTCTACCTTGTTGAGCGAAGAGGCCATCATTAGCGCAGCAAAGGAGATAGAACGATGAGTAAATGTCCGGTCATGACCGCCACGAACGGCAGTCCAATTCCCGATAACCAGAACAGCCTGACCGCTGGGCCGAGAGGTCCTTTGTTGGTGCAGGACTGGCAGTTATTCGAGAAACACGCCCATTTTAACCGCGAGCGCATTCCCGAGCGTATCGTCCATGCAAAGGGCTCCGGTGCATACGGCAAGCTGACGATTACCGGTGATATTACCCAATACACCAAAGCCAAGGTTTTCGAAGTCGGCAAGGAAACCGAATGCTTCCTGCGCTTTTCTACCGTTGCCGGTGAAAAGGGCGCGGCGGATGCCGAGCGCGACGTCCGCGGCTTCGCCATGAAGTTCTACACCGAGGAAGGCAACTGGGACCTTGTCGGCAACAACACGCCGGTATTTTTTGTCCGCGATCCCTATAAGTTCATGGACTTCATTCACAGCCAGAAACGCGACCCGCGCACCAACCTGCGCGATGGCGCCATGCAGTGGGACTTCTGGTCGCATGCGCCGGAGGCGTTGCATCAGATCACCATACTGATGTCGGATCGCGGCCAAGCGGCGTCCTACCGCCATATGAATGGATACGGCTCGCACACCTACAGCTTTATCAATGCCGAGGGTGAACGGTTTTGGGTGAAGTTCCATTTCAAGACCGAGCAAGGCCACAAGACCAACACCAACGATCAAGTCGCGGCGATCATTGGCAACGACCGCGAAAGCCACCAGCGCGATCTTTTCGAGGCGATCGAAAATGGCGATTTTCCGAAATGGAAGCTGAAGGTGCAGGTCATGACCGAGGCGGAAGCGGAAAGGACATCGTATAATCCCTTCGATCTGACGAAGGTCTGGCCGCACGGTGAGTTTCCATTGATTGAAGTCGGCACCATGGAGCTCAATCGCAACCCGGAAAACTACTTCGCCGAGGTTGAACAGGCCGCCTTCACGCCCGCCAACATCGTGCCGGGTATCGGCCATAGCCCCGATAAAATGTTGCAGATGCGCATTCACTCCTACGGTGACGCGCAACGTTACCGGATTGGGGCCAACCATCAGCGCCTTCCGGTAAACGCCGCCCGTTGTCCCGTGCACAATTATCAGCGCGATGGGGCCATGCGGTTCGACGACAATGGAGGCGGGGCGGTGAATTACCAGCCCAACAGCTTCGGCGGACCGGTCGAGGATGCCTCCGCCAAGGAGCCACCGCTTGTCATCTCCGGGAACATGGACCGTTACGATCATCGCGAAGGAAATGACGACTTTACCCAGGCTGGCAACCTGTTCCGGATCATGCCGAGAGACGAGCAGGATCGTCTGATGGACACCATCGCCGGCGCCATGTCCGGCGTGCCGGCCGAAATCATCGAACGGCAACTCGGCTACTTCCGGAACGCCGATGCCGCCTATGGAGGAGGGATCGCGAAACGGCTCGGCGTGGATTGAGGCCTTGCCGCCTGTCGATACCTCCCGCCACGATACCTGGAGAAGAGCGGACCGGAGTCCCGTTGGGGACTCCGGTTTTGCTTTCCATGCATAAAGGGCTAATTGCTTTTTTGCTCAATTGCATTTGGGCGGGTGATGGAGAAAAGTAAAAAATGGGTATCATGCCCGGGTAAATATATTTATGAACGGCCCAATTGCCCAAGGATGATATTCCAGGCAGGCATCAAGGAGACAGCCATGCAGCTTCAGCTATGCACTTGGCCCGAGGTAGAGACCTATCTAAAACGGTAGACGGGGATCGTCATGCCCATAGGGTCCACCGAACAGCACGGGCCCAATGGCTTTATCGGCACCGACGCCATCTGCGCCGAAATGGTCGCCCGCGGCATGGGCGACAGGCTGGACGCCCTGGTGGCGCCCACCATCAATGTCGGCATGGCCCAGCATCACCTGGGCTTTCCCGGCTCCATGGCCCTGCGCCCCACCACCCTGATCGCCGTGATCGCCGATATGGTCACCTCCCTGGCCGGCCACGGTTTCGACCGCTTCTTTTTCGTCAACGGCCATGGCGGAAACGATGCCACCCTGAACGCGGCTTTTTCCCAAATTTATGGAGAAACCAGCCTGGGCGCCGTCGGCCACGGCCGCCCGCCGGTGCGGTGCAAAGTGCAGAATTGGTACCAGTGTGACGGCGTTACCGCCATCTCCGCGGAACAATTCGGCGATGCGGAAGGTAGCCATGCCACCCCGTCGGAAGTGTCGCTGGCCTATTTCGGATACCCGGAACGGGGGGAGGAAGTACATGGCGCGGAAATGGCCGCCGGGTGCGCGCCCACGGGCGCCATTTACGACGCCGCCGATTACCGCCGCCGGTTCGCCGACGGGCGCATCGGTTCCGATCCCAGCCTGGCCTCGGTGGAAGTAGGAGAAAAATTGCTCACCATCGCCGTTGCCGGGATAGCTGAAATCTACCAGGACTTCCTGGCGGCCGATTAGGGATTAGCCCAGGTCGAAGGGAATCCCGGTGGCGGCGGAGAGTTCCCCGGCCAGCAACTGGGCTAGGGTTTGGGCCTGTTCCTGGGCCTTGGCGGCGCGGGAGGAAACCCATTGGCCCGCCTCTTCGTCATAGTCGAAATGGGCGGCGCCACTGATCGGCGAGGAGAGCCAGATTTGCTGGTTGGGCGCGTGCCGGTTGACGACGTAATGGCCACCCCCGCCCTGTTCGATGGCCAGTTCGATGGTCAGGATGCCGCCTTCGAATTCGGCCTCCACCACGTCCCCCAAGGCATCCTCTATGGCGTCGAAATAGCCTTCCAGGGTGTCGCTAGCCAGGGTCTCGAAGGCGTTCTGTTCCATGGGTCTGCTGTGTCCTTTATTTCCGGCGGATTTCAGGGATTTGATCGAGGCCCTTGAACAGGCCGGCTTGCTTGGGTATATAGGCGTCCCCATTGCCGCTGCAAAGCCCCAACGGCGCCAACACCAAGGCCAGGCCATGAAAAAAGACATCCATCCAGAATATCACGAAATTACCGTCCAGATGACCGACGGCACCACCTACCAGACCCGCTCCACCTGGGGCAAGGCCGGCGACACCCTGAAACTGGACATCGATCCCAAGACCCACCCGGCCTGGACCGGCGTTCACCGGCTGTTGGACAGCGGCGGGCGGCTGGCCAGATTCAACAAGCGGTTCAAGGATTTCGGCCTCAAGTGAGGGGCTGAAAAGGGACTCAGGACCCCCGATCGGAATTGGGGCCGGGTTTGAACAGGGCGCCTCCTTCGGGATGGCGCCTTTTCCATTCGTCAATTTCCGAAAAATTCAACGCCGATCAAGGATATTTTCCTTATCCGCCGGGCTTGCGCCGGGCCGTGTACGGACCTAATTCGAGATTATGCCGGATGCCGCAAGGCCGGGTCCGGGCTCGAAAATGTAATGGGTTTGGCCGTCAGTTCAGGCGAACCCGAAAACCCCATGTAGCTTCCAATGGAGGATATGGCTATGCGTACCATCGATTTTACCCCCCTTTTTCGCTCCACCATCGGTTTCGACCGTATGCAGCATTTGATCGACACGGCCAGCCGGGCCAGCTCGTCCGCTGAATCCTATCCGCCCTATAACATCATCGCCCTGGGCGAGGACGGCTACCGGATTACCATGGCCGTGGCCGGGTTTACCGAAGACGACCTGGAGGTGACGGCGAAGGAGAACACGCTGGTGATTTCAGGCCGAATCGCCGAGGACGATGCGGAGAAGAACTACCTTTATCTGGGCATCGCCACCCGCGCCTTCGAGCGCACCTTCCAATTGGCCGAACATGTCCGGGTAACCGGCGCATCACTGAATAACGGCATGTTGAACGTCGACCTGGCGCTCGAGTTACCCGAGGAGATGAAGCCGCGCAAGATCGAAATCCGGGCCGAACCGCGCTCTGGAACCGGGGCCATCAGCCACCAGGCGGCTTAACCGGCGACCTGAAAAACACCGGCTTTATCGAGGCCGCACCGGTTTTGCGCCGGTGCGGCCTTTTGCATGCCGGCTATGGGCAGTTGTTCCTCCGGATTTATTTTCGGGGGGCGCCCCGCGACCCACGGGGGCCACCGGGGGTGTCCCCCGGATTTATATGCGGGGGGCGCCCCGCGACCCCCGGGCCGGGCGGGAAGAGGCGGAAAACTTCCGCCATTTACCGAATGTTAGTGCGTTTCAGGCAAATTTTTGGATTGGGTAATCCTGGTTTTGAGGGGGTGTGCGCCACGGGTTCGGCACGCCCGCGAGGGTACAATGGCCGCAGAAAAGTCCTCTATTTCATACGAGGTTTCGGTGCGCAAGGAAGGGCGCTGGGAGATCCAGGCCATATACCCGGAGTCAAAGAAGGAAAGGGCCCTGGAGGAAGCCAGGGAACTGGAAGAATATCCTCACATCAGCGCCGTCCGGGTGCTCATGGAAACTTATGACGCCCTGTCCGGGGAAGGTACGGACAGGTTGGTGTATCGAACCCCAAGCGACAAGGTCAGACCCGGCTTCAACCCAAACCAGGTTCAGAACAAAATGGCCGCCGCCAGTCGGACGCGGCCGTCCGCCAGAAGGCCGGCGCCGGCGGCAAGGCTCCGATCCTTGGGGTTTCACCGGGGCGGGAGATACGTCAAGGTTCTCGAGGGCACCCCGATACCCGTTCTCACCGCGAAAATTGTCGTGCTCATCCTGCTCAGCCTGATTGCCGCCATGGTGGTTACATGGCTGGCGGCGATGGTCATGCAGAAAATCCTTCAGATGGGAATCGATATGGATCCGGCGACAGTCGCCGATACGCAGTTCGCCATATTCATCTT
>JAJRSS010000130.1 GCA_024278615.1 Alphaproteobacteria bacterium | reverse complement strand
CATGACGCCGCCCTGTTCCTCCTCCCCCACCTGCAGGGTTATCAAGCTGTTCAGGGTCGGGGTCAGGATACTGTAGCCGAAGGTCAGGGTCAGCATCGCCGTCATCAGCACCGCAAGGTTGGTGGAAAACGGAATCAGGAAAATACCCAAGGCCAGCAGGGCAGCGCCCTGGATGACCAGGCGTTTCTCGCCGAAGCGCCGGACCAGCCGGCCGATCATCCCGCCCTGCACCAGGGCGCTCACGATGCCGACGGCGGCGAACAGGTACCCGTTCTGTTCCGGCCCCCAACCCATCTGCCGCCAGGACCACATGGCGAAAGTGGCTTCCATGCCGCCGATAACGAAGGTGGCGAGAAAAGTAAGCCCGATCAGCAGGCCGACATGGGGCTTTTGCAGGGCCTCCCTGAACTGCGCCCACCGTTTATGGGGTGGCCGGGCGGCCAGCCGGGCGCGGATTTCCGGGGCCAAGGACTCCTTCAACTTAACCAGCGCCAGGGACAGGGCGATGAAGGACATGCCTGCGGCGGCGAAAGCGGGGGTTTGGTAGTCCGCGTTCAGCGGATCCGGCCCCGCCAGGAAGCCGCCGATGGCCGGCCCGGCGATAAAGCCGAGGCCGAAGGCGGCGCCGATCATGCCCATGCCCTTGGCCCGGTTTTCCTTGGTGGTCACGTCGGCGACGTAGGCGAAGGCGGCGGAAAGGTTGCCCGCCATGAACCCGCCCAATGCCCGGGCGGCAAACAGCACCCACAGGGAATCGGCGAACCCCAGCCACACATAGGAAATGGAAATGCCGGCCAGGCTGGTCAGCAGGATGGGCCTTCTGCCCAGCCGGTCGCTCAATCGTCCCCACATCGGCGCCGCCAGGAACTGGGTAAAGGAATAGGTGGCCATGACCAGGCCGACCACCAGCGGCGTAGCGCTGAAGAACTCGGCATAAAACGGCAGCAGCGGAATGATCAGCCCGAAACCGACTAGGTCAATGAAGACGATGAGAAAAAGGATCAGCATGAGGTTTTGGCGGTTCCGGCGTTATTGGTGTTTCAGTTGAATACGAGTGGGAGGGGGTTGCGGCAATGGGGAGAGGAAAGTTGGTGGTTGAATAACTTTCTGTCAATGCCCGAAGACTGAATTCGCCTCACCGGCTCAGCGCTGGGTCAGTTTCAGCTCGATGCGCCGGTTGCGGCGCCTGGCGATTTCGTCGTCCTGGTCATCCAGGGGCTGGTACTCGCCGAAGCCGGCGGCGGCCAGCCGGTCGGCGGGTATGCCCTGATCGATCAGCAGCCGCACCACCGAAATGGCCCGGGCCGACGACAGTTCCCAGTTGGACGGGAACTGGGCGGTGTGAATGGGGATGCGGTCGGTATGGCCGTCGATACGCAGGATCCAGTCTATGTCCTTGGGGATCTTGCTCGAAATTTCCTTGAGGGTTTTCGCCAACTGGTGCAGTTGGGCCTGGCCTTCGATGCCGATTTCAGCCGAACCGCTGGCAAACAGAACTTCCGACTGGAAGACGAAACGGTCGCCAACCACGCGCACCCCGGGTTGATTGCCCAGGACTTCGCGCAGCCGGCCGAAGAATTCCGACCGGTAGCGGGACAATTCCTGCACCTTGGTCGCCAGGGCGGCGTTGAGGCGCTTGCCCAGGGATGCGATCTGCACATCCTGGCTGACGGATTCTTCTTCCGCCTGCTGAAGCAAAGCCGCCAGGCGGCCCAGTTGTTCCCGCAGCGCCGCCATCTGGCGGTTGAGCAGGGCCACCTGGGCGCGGGCGCTATCGGACAACTCCTTTTCCTGCAGCAGGGCGGATTTCGTTTCCTTCAGCGCCAATTCCTTATCCTGGGCCTTCACCGCTATTGCGGTGATTTCCCTTTCAAGCTCCTCCTTGAGCGCCTTCAGCGCCGCGACCTGACCCGAAAGTCTGGCCATCTCGTTGACTTGCAGGTTTATCTTTTCCTTGTCCGCCTCGATGGTCTTGTTGGCCGCCACCATGGCCTTGGCGGATTCTTCCAGGGAAAGGGTCAGCCGCGCCACATCGCTTTCCGCCGTTTCCGTGCGCCGTGCCAGGGATGCGATGGTCGACTGCATCTCGTCGCGCAGAATGACCGATGCCTGCAACTCCTCCGAAAGCTGCGACAGGTTGAGCCTCAGGTCCTTGTTGGCGGTGCGCTCCAACCCCAGCAGGTCGCCCAGTTCGCTGACCTGGGCGCGCAATTTGTCCAGCGCCGTGTCGCGGCCGGAAAGCGCCTCGTTAAGAAAGCACTGGGCCAGCACGAAGACCATCAGCAGAAACATGATGACCATCAACAAAGTCGCCAGGGCGTCGACGAACCCGGGCCAGATGTTGGTGCTGCGTTGGCTTCTTTGTGCGCGGGCAACCATGGGGTGCGGTTTTCCCTGCGCTAACGGTTGGACTCTGTGCTGATGGCGGCGATGGTCCGGGCCAGCAGTTTGATTTCGCTTCTGACCTGTTGGATGATCTCGATCCGGCCGGCGCCGATTTCCTCAAGAAGCTGCGTCACATAAATATCCAGGTTGCGGATGTGGGTGCGGGTGGCTTCGTCCACGCCGCCGCTGGTCGCGCCTTCGGCCAGCCTGCCGAGGATGACTTTCAACTCTATCTGGTTTTCGGACATCACTTTTAACATTTCCTGTTCGGTCCGCATATGGTCGGTCAGCGTCCCCAGCTTTTCAGCCACGGTCAGCATGCCGGCGTCCGTCGCCGTGCGGCGCTCTTCCCCCCGGGCCAGGGTCCGTTGCAGGTTTTCAAGGCTTTCCGCAGTCTGTTCCAACAGCGCCTGCACATAGGCTGGCACCGACTGGTCGCCGTCGCCCGAAAGGGCGCCGCTGGAAAGCCGGGTCAGGCTGGACAACCATTCTTCCAGTTGGTTGTAGAACCGGTTTTGCGCCTGGCCCGCCTGCAAATCCAGAAACCCCAGCACCAGGGATCCGGCGAGGCCGAACAGGGACGAGGAAAACGCCGTCCCCATGCCGGCCAGCGGCGCTTGCAGGCCGCCTTTCAGGTCGCCGAAGACCTGGGTCATGTCGCCCGAGGCGATCGACAGGCCGCCGATGACTTCGCTAATCGAACCCACGGTCTGAAGCAGTCCCCAGAAGGTGCCCAGCAGGCCCAGGAAGATCAAAAGGCCGATGGTGTAACGGGAAAGGTCGCGGGATTCATCCAGCCGGGAATCGATGCCGTCCAGCAACGAGCGCATGGAAAGGGTGGACAGGCTCAGCCGGTCCTTGCGTTCGCCAAGCATGGTCGCCATGGGAGCCAGCAGACGGGGCACAGCATGGGAAATGGGCGCATGATGGGTGCGGAAACCTTCGATCCAGCGGACTTCCGGATAGAGCATCATCACCTGGCGGAAATTGTAACCGATGCCCAGGATCAAGACCCCCAGGATCAAGCCGTTCAATGGCGCGTTGGCCATGAAGGCGTCTTTCAGCGGCGACAAAAGCAAGCCGCACACGATGCCTACCGCGATGAGGAAAATCGCCATCCGAACGAGGAAACGCCGGGGATTCGTCATGATCAAATTCAGCCCTGTCCGGGAAATACGATAGGAATCATCACACGCCGGCACCCATCAGGCAGCGGCCACCGTCATCGCTGGACCACATTCACATCGACCCGGTTTATCGGCTGCTTGGTGGTCTTGTTGCCCAGCGCCCTGACATCGATACGGGTGCTGCGGATACCCTCTTCGATCAGGAAGGAACGGACGGAAAGCGCCCGCGAAAGGGACAGCCGCCGCGCCTTGCCCGCCGACAGGCTTTCGTCGCCGGCGTAGGCGTGCAATTGCAGGCGGAAATCCTTCTGCGCCTTCATCAACACCGCCAGGTCGGCCAATTCGGTCTTCGCCGAAGCTGGCAGCTTGGTCTCCGTGCCTTGGAACACGATCCGCATGGCCTGGCCTTCGCTGAGCGCCCGGGCCGGCGGGGTCAGGACCGCCTGTTCGGTGGGAGCGGGTGGCGGTGAAGGCTGCTCGGCGGCCAGCGGTTCGGGTACGGCGGTCACCTCCGCCGGGGGCGGCGGCGGCGGCGCGGCGACCACCTCCACCGGGGATGGCGCCGGAGGCGGCGGCGGTGTTTCCTCGGCCACCGGTGGCGGCGCCGACGGTGGTTCGGGCGCGGCCTCTTCCGTTGGCGGCGGCGGTGGCGTTTCCTCGGCTACCGGTGGCGGTGGCGGCGGTTCGGGTGCGGCGGCCACCTCCGCCGGGGGTGACGGGGATGGCGGCGGCGTTACCTCGGCCACCGGCGGTGGCGGCGCGGGCGGTGGCGCCGGTTCGGGCGCCGACGCCGGCTTCGGTTGCTCAATTTCCGGCGGTGGCGGCGGCAGTTCAACCACCTGGGGGGATTCGGCCACCGGCACCGCCGGCGGAGCCGGGGCCGGCGGCGGTGAAGACGGCGCCGCCGGAGCTGACGGCGCCACGGTCAGCCGGCTTTC
The DNA here is from genome assembly GCA_024278615.1 of Alphaproteobacteria bacterium. Classification (GTDB taxonomy): domain Bacteria; phylum Pseudomonadota; class Alphaproteobacteria; order Rhodospirillales; family 2-02-FULL-58-16; genus JAJRSS01. The sequence goes on along the minus strand of JAJRSS010000130.1, from coordinate 1,996 downwards.
GGTTTTAGCCGGCGGCGGCGTAAAGGTACTCTTACTGGCCGTACTGGCCATATTGGCCGGCGCCTGCACATGGAGCATGGAACGGGGCGGCTTGATGCCGGGCATGAGCAGGACCCGCCCCCCCGCCCCCGGCAGGGGAACGCCCATCGTCATCGCCGGGGCCCGCCGGGGCGACGTCAATTGCCGCAGAACGCCAAGATCGACGATAACGCTGCCATCGCCATCGGTGACCGTCTGGGCCGGCGCCGGCGAGGCGCTGGCGGCGAATACGGCGAACCCCGCGGCGGCCAACGCCAGCGGACGGACGGCCAGCCTCCTGCAATCCGGCGTCCGGCGTTCTTGGGCCGGGAAAAGGCCAAAAAAATCGTCTTCGGAACTGCTCATGAACCTGCCGATTCCTTACCGCCACGCGGCATAATTAAGCGAATTAACCATAAACAAGGCCCGCCCGCCGCACAACTGTTTACGCCAGCCGCGGGGTCCGGGCGAAAACCACGGTCAAGACGCGGATCACCGGGGCAAAAAAGGCGTTAACGCCGCCCGTATCGATCCCGGTCCTTTTCCCCGCCGTTTTCCTGTTTCCGGTGGCGGGCGGCGGACTCCGTTCAACCGCCTTCCCGCGCCGCCTGGCCGAGCAGCTTCACCATCATCGGATGCTGGTGATCGTTGGCGGCGAGGATTTCCTGGCTGGCGGCGGTCAGGCGGCGGCCGCTGATTTCGCTGACGTATCCCCCGGCTTCGCGCATCAGCACCACGCCGGCGGCCATGTCCCAAGATTGCAGGTCCGTTTCCCAAAATCCGTCGTAGCGGCCCGCCGCCACATGGGCCAGGTCGAGGGCGGCGGCACCCATGCGCCGGGCCCCGGCGCTGACCTTCATCACCGCCGCCAGTTGGCGCAGGTAGAGCGCGTGGTGGGGCCGGCCCTTGAAGGGGATGCCGGTGGCGAACAGGCAATCTTCGAACTGCCGGCGGCCCGATACCCTGAGCCGCCGCCCGTTGAGAAACGCCCCCGATCCCTTTTCGGCCCAGAACATTTCGTCATGGACCGGCGAATAGATAACCCCGGCGAAGGGTTCGCTGTCCCGTTCGAGGGCGATGGAGATGGCGAAGTGGGGAATGCCGTGGAGAAAATTGGTGGTGCCGTCCAGGGGATCGATGATCCACCGGTTGGACGTATCGGCGCCGTCGATCACGCCGCCTTCCTCCATCAGGAAGCCGTAGGCGGGGCGGGCCTTGGAAAGCTCTCTTCGAATGGTGTCCTCGGCCTTCCGGTCGGCGTTGGAAACGAAATCCGCCGGGCCTTTCTTCGACACCTGCAGGTTCTCGATCTCGCCGAAATCCCGCACCAGGCGGCGCGATGCCTTCTGCGCGGCGGCGATCATCACGTTGACCAGGGCGGAGCGGGGATGGGCCACTAGTCCTTGGCCCGTTCCACGTAGGATCCGTCGATGGTGTTGATGACCACCCGGGTGCCGGCGGCGATATGGGGCGGAACCAGGGTGCGGACGCCGTTTTCAAGCACCGCCGGCTTGTAACTGGACGACGCGGTCTGTCCCTTGACCACCGCGTCCGCCTCGGTGATTTCCAGCACCACCGTATCGGGAAGCCGCACGCCGATGGGATTGTCTTCGTAGGATTCGATGGTCACTTCCATGCTTTCGCGCAGGAACTTCACCTGCTCGCCGCCGATCAGGTCCTCGCCGACCGCCACCTGTTCATAGTTTTCCGTGTCCATGAAGGTGTATAGGCCGCCATCGGAATAGAGATACTGGTAGGGCTTCTGGTCCAGCCGGATGCGCTCGACGGTTTCCGACGAACGGAAGCGCTCGTTGAGCTTGGTGCCGCTGCGGATGTCCTTCAGTTCCACCTGAAGGTAGGCGCCGCCCTTGCCGGGCTGGGTGTGCTGTATCTTGACCGCCCGCCACAGGCGCCCCTGGTGTTCGATGACCATGCCGGGCCGGACGGCGTTGCCGTTGATTTTCATGGAGGAACCCGT
>JAJRSS010000129.1 GCA_024278615.1 Alphaproteobacteria bacterium | reverse complement strand
TCGTTGCGAATGCCCAGGTCATGCGCGGTTATCCGCGTCCGGTGCGCCGCGTGCCAGAAGGATACCGCGATAAAGCCGAACAGAACCAGCCGGCCCAGCGGATGCGCGGCGAACGCATAAACCCGGCCGAATGAAAGATCGTCCGCGGACAACAGGCCGAACGGCACGGCGAGGCCGAGAACCACCGTCAGCGCCGGAACGACGAACGCGGTAATCGTGCCGCCGGCGGCGAACAGGCTCCAGACGATGGGTTTGTTGGAACGCGCCATCACGAAGCTCCCCCGGCCAGAAACAGGACCGCCGCCGAGACCACGAACCAGCCGGCGTAATGAGCGCCGACGATGACCCACCCCGGCGCTTTCGCATCGCCGATCCACAGCGGCATCGCCTTGGGCGTCAGGTTGAACCAGGTGACGGAATGAACCGCCGCCATCAGCAGGATCACGGCGCTCATGACCTGGCCGGCCGGGCCCCAAAGGGCGGCCAGGAAGGCGTCGAAGGCATCCCGACCCTGGGTCAGGCGATAGACGCCGAGCAAAAGGACAAGCGCGTGCAACCCGATGAACAGGCAGGTTGCCTCGCGGATCATGTAGCGGACGTAACGCCCCTGGCGCAGCCACCAGGACGCCGGCATCGGCCTGACGTAGGGTCGGTTGGTCATCGGTTGTTCCCCGCCGCCTGTTTGCCGTTGCCGCCTTTGCCGTTTTTTCGGGGCATCAGCAGGTCCTTGAAGTAATCCATGGTGCTGGCGATCTTGGTTTGCTGGATCGCGGCGGCCGGGTCGACGTCTTTCGGGCAGACTTCGGAACAGGCGCCGACGAAGGTGCATTCCCAAATGCCGGTGTTGCTGGCGACCACGTCCTCGCGGGCGCGCCGGCCCTGATCGCGGCTGTCGGTGTTGTAGCGGTGCGCCAGCGCCAGCGCCGCCGGTCCGGCGAATCCTTCGTTCAGGCCATATTGCGGGCACACCGAATAACAGGCCAGACAGTTGATGCACATGGTGAAGGGCTTGAACTTTTTCAGTTGCGCCGCCGACTGCCGGTAGGTGCCGCCGGCTTCGGGCGCCGGTTGGCGGGGGATCAGGTAGGGCTTGACGCTTTTCAGCTTGTCCATGAAATCGTCGAGCACGACGACCAGGTCCCGCTCGATGGGAAAATTGTTGAGCGGTTCGACCCGGATATGGTCCGGCAGGTCGCGCAGGAACGCCTTGCACGACAACATGGGATCGCCGTTGATGACCATGCCGCAACTGCCGCAGACCGCCATGTGGCAGGACCACCGGTAACTCAGGCTCCGGTCCAGGTGATCCTTGACGTAGTTGAGGGCGTCCAGCACCACCCATTCCTTCTCGCACGGCACCGTATAGGTCTGAAACACCGGCTCGGATTCGCTTTCCGGCCGGTAGCGCAGGACTTCCAGGGTGATCTGCCTCGCGCTCATGTTTTTTCCCCTCCATAGACCCGTTTTCCTGGCTGGGATTTGGTAATCACCACGTCCTGGTAGCCGACGACCGGGACATCGGCGCCCTGGTGCGTGACCAGGGTGTGGGTGAGGAAGTCATCATCGTCGCGTTCGGGGAAATCGAGCCGTTGATGGGACCCCCTGGATTCCCGCCGCATGAGGGCCGACTGGGCCATCGCCCCCGCCACTTCAATCATCGACTTCAATTCCAGGGCCTGGATCAGGTCGGTGTTGTAAACGTTGCTCTTGTCCTCGAGGGCGACCGAATTGAAGCGCTCGTAAAGCCGGCCGACGGTGGTGCAGGTTTCTTTCAGGGAATCGGCGCTGCGGTATATGCCGGCGCCACTTTCCATGGTGTCGTTCATTTCCCGCCGCAGGCCGGAGACGCTTTCGCCGGTGTTGTCGCGCATGAACAGGGCGGCCAGTTGGCGCTGCGATTCTTCGCCCTGCTCCTTGACCAGGGCGGCGTCCACCGCGGCCAGCGCGGTGATTTGCCGCGCCGCGCGCTTGCCGGCCTCGCGGCCGAAGACCAGGATTTCGGTCAGTGAATTGGACCCCAGGCGGTTGGAGCCGTTGATGCTAACGCAGGCGCATTCGCCGGCGGCATAGAGGCCGTCGAGCGAAGTCTCGACGCGCCGTTCCATGTGGATGCCCCCCATGGTGTAGTGAACCACCGGCCGGACCGGAACCAGTTCGTGCACCATGTCGACACCCAGGTAGCTGCGGGCTAGGTCGCGCACGAACGGCAGCCGCTCGTCAATCAGCGCCTCGCCCAGGTGGCGCATGTCCAGATGGACGACATCGCCGTGGGCGGTCTGGATGGTGCGGCCCTTCTTCTGTTCGTGCCAGAAGGCCTGGCTGAGGATGTCGCGCGGACCCAGTTCCATCGCCTTCTTGCGCGGCCACGGGTCGGGCGGGCCCATGCCGTAATCCTGCAGGTACCGGTAGCCGTCCTTGTTGACCAGAATGCCCCCTTCGCCCCGGCAGCCCTCGGTCATCAGGATGCCGGTGATCGGCAGGCCGGTCGGGTGGTATTGGACGAACTCCATGTCCTTCAACGCCACCCCGGCGCGGTAGGCCATGGCCATGCCGTCGCCGGTCTTAATGGCGCCGTTGGTGGTGAAGGGAAAGATCCGTCCGGCGCCGCCGGTGGCGATAATCACCGCCTTGGCGGCGAAGGCCTTCAGCTGGCCGCTGCGCATTTCGATGGCGGTCACCCCCTGGCAGCGGCCGTCCGATACGATCAGGTCGGTGGAGTAATATTCGTCGTAACGCCGGATCGAAGGGTATTGCAACGACGTCTGAAACAGCGTGTGCAGGATATGAAAGCCGGTCTTGTCGGCGGCGTACCAGGTCCGTTCGACCTTCATTCCGCCAAACGGCCGAACCGCGACCTTTCCTTCCGAATCCCGGCTCCACGGGCATCCCCAGCGCTCGATCCGGGCCAGTTCCCGGGGTGCCTGTTCGACAAACCATTCGACGGCGTCCTGGTCGCAAAGCCAATCGCCGCCGCTTACCGTATCGTCGAAGTGCTTGTCCAGGCTGTCTTCGTCCTTGGCCACGCCGGCGGCGCCGCCTTCGGCCGCGCAGGTATGGCTGCGCATGGGATAGACTTTGGAAATCAATGAAATTCTGAGCTTCGGATTGGCTTCGGCGATGGCGATGGCGGCGCTGAGGCCGGCGCCGCCGGCGCCGACGATGGCAATGTCTGTTTCAATAACTTCCACGGCAGTGGTCCCGCTGGCCCGTTGTTAAGGTCTTTTTGACAAGCCCAGTTTACTACTTTCCGGCTGATAAGGTTATGCGGTATTCGCGGTTCACCTTACCACACCTAATCTTTGGCCTGGCGGCCCTGGGCGGCCCTGGGCAGCGCTGGGCGGCCCCGGTCAACATGATGGTCACACGGTTCGCCGCGCCGCGCGTTGACCCCGGTCAATTTGCGAAGGCGGCCTGATGGCCCGACCGGCGACGCCGGGCGCCCTCCTTGCGCCCACTCCCCCCTTCCAAAATACCCCAAAACAGGCTATATTAATCCCGCCGGGCAACCGGCTATGGTGATAAACGTCTTGTGGAATAAGCGTTACGGACCCGGGGGCAGTACCCGGCGCCTCCACCAGTTTTCCCGGTTTTCCGGGCCTTTTTGGCCGGCCGGCCCTTTCATGGGTTTGGCGGCCCGCGTTATCGGAGGCCCGGGGTCCCATGGGGGCGAAACAGGATCGACGTGCGTGGTAAAGACCTGGCTTTCACTCGGCATTGTACCACCGTTATCGGGCTACTTTCACAAATGCTAACGACAATGAAGCATTTGCTGTAGCCGCTTAGGGCTACTACGGGGTTCGGGGGGCACCTGGCAACAGAAGCCCCCCACTCCCCGGGCCGGCGACCCGTTGACCCTTTTGGGGATAAGCCTTGGTGCGATGAACCCTGGAACGATGAACGAAGACCCCCTTCAATACGACAAATGGGTGCAAGAGGCGTTGCGCGGCGTCATCCGCCGGGCGCTCGAGGCCGCGGTATCGCAAGGCCTGTCGGGCGACCATCACTTTTACATCGCCTTTAAGACCGGTGCTGCGGGCGTGGTGGCGCCCCGGCGCATCGTCCAACAACAGGGCGGCGAAATGACCATCGTCCTGCAACACCAGTATTCCGGCCTCGCCGCCGGCGAGGACGAATTCCAGGTGACGCTGAGTTTCGGCGGCAGGGCGGAAAAGCTGGTCATCCCCTATGCCGCCATCACCACCTTTTCCGACCCGTCGGTGGATTTCAACCTGCTGCTTGGGTCAGCCGGCGGCGAATCCGGCAAGGGCGAAGGCAAACAAGCCGCCCCCAGGGAAGAGGGCGGGGAAGAAGGCGGCAAAGAAGGCGCGCGCAAGACCGTCCCGGTGGCCGCCGGCGACGCCGCCCGCCAAGCACCGCCCGGCAAGCCCGAAGACGGGCGGAAAAAAGCCGGAGATGAAAAAAAGGACGAAAAAGACAAAGACGAAAAAGATGGGGACGAAAAAGATGGGGACGAAAAATCAGGCCAGGTGATCGCGCTGGACGCCTTCAGGAAGAAATGAGCCGCAACCTGCCTGGTCAATCCCTCGACGTTCTTAACCCCCACTTTGGCCCCTCGACCTGGAGAATGAGCCGATGAACGAATTCGTCCACAAGCCCCTGTTCGACCTGGGCGCGAGCCGGGGCGCCGATGAAACCCCCTACCGCCGGCTGGACGCCGGTGAGGTCGCCATGGAAACGGTGGACGGTCGCGGTATCCTGAAGGTCGGGCCGGAGGCGCTGCCGATGCTGGCCGAGCAGGCCATGCGCGATACGGCGCATCTGCTGCGCCCCGGGCACCTGCGGCAACTGGCCAGCATCCTGGACGATACGGAGGCCTCGGACAACGACCGTTTCGTCGCCCTGGAATTGCTCAAAAACGCCAACATCGCCGCCGGCGGCGTGCTGCCCATGTGCCAGGATACGGGCACCGCCATCGTCATCGGCAAGAAGGGCCAAGACGTGTGGACGCATGGCGACGACGAGGCGGCGCTGGCGCAAGGGGTGTACAATGCCTATGCGCGCAACAACCTGCGCTACAGCCAGGTGGCGCCGCTGAGCATGTTCGAAGAGGTCAACACCGCCACCAACCTGCCGGCGCAGGTGGACATCGCCGCCGTGGGCGGGGCCGAATACCACTTTTTGTTCATCGCCAAGGGCGGCGGCTCGGCCAACAAGACGTCCTTGTTTCAACAGACCAAGGCCCTGCTGAACCCGGCCAGCCTGATGGCGTTTCTGGATGAAAAAATCCGCGCGCTGGGGACGGCGGCGTGCCCGCCCTATCACCTGGCCATCGTCATCGGCGGGCTGTCGGCGGAACAGACGCTGAAAACGGTGAAGCTGGCCAGCGCCCACGCCCTGGACGGCCTGCCCACCGCCGGCAATTCTTACGGCCAGGCCTTCCGCGACCTGGCGATGGAAGGCGAAGTGCTGAAACTGACCCAGGCGATGGGCATCGGCGCCCAGTTCGGCGGCAAGTATTGCTGCCACGACGTGCGCGTCGTCCGCCTGCCCCGGCACGGGGCGTCGTGCCCGGTGGGGTTGGGGGTGTCGTGTTCCGCCGACCGCCAGGTCAAGGGCAAGATCACCGCCGACGGCGTCTTCCTGGAACAGTTGGAAACCAACCCGGCGCGGTTTTTGCCCGAGGTCACCGACGACCTCCTGGACGGCCCGGTGGTGGCGGTGGATTTGAACGCCCCCATGGCCGACATCCTGGCCCGGCTTTCCGCCTATCCCATCCGCACCCGGCTTAAATTGAGCGGGCCGCTGATCGTCGCCCGCGACATCGCCCACGCCAAGCTGAAGGAGCGGCTGGACGCCGGCCAGGACCTGCCCGGATATTTCAGGGACCACGCGGTTTATTACGCCGGGCCGGCGAAGACGCCGGCGGGTTATGCGTCCGGGTCCTTCGGGCCGACCACCGCCGGGCGCATGGACGGCTATGTGGACCGGTTCCAGAAAGCCGGCGGCTCCCTGGTCATGCTGGCCAAGGGCAACCGGTCGCCGGCGGTCACCCGGGCGTGCCAGGAAAACGGCGGTTTCTACCTGGGCAGCATCGGCGGGCCGGCGGCGTCGCTGGCCGAACACGCCATCAAGAAGGTGGAATGTATCGAATACGAAGAGTTGGGCATGGAGGCGATCTGGAAGATCCAGGTGGAGGACTTCCCCGCCTTTATCGTCGTCGACGACAAGGGCAACGATTTCTTCGCCCAGTTCCGGGCGCCCATTCACAACGGCTGAGTTCCGATGACCGACGCCGACGCCATCGCCGCCGCGCCGACCGAAGATCCGGCGGCGGGTCCGCCGGCGGTCGGCGTCGGCGACGCCGGCAGCCTGTTGGAGGTGTGGAACGACGCCGACGGCGTCGCCCTGCTGCGCCACATGACGGGCACGGCCGATGCGGCCAAGCATCCTTTTTCGTGGCGGCGCGACACCGCCGATCCGGCGCTGCTGGTGCTGGACCGGGCGCTGCTGGGGGTGCGGGTGGCGGGCGCCGACCCGGGGCAGTTGGCCAGCGGCGTCGAATACCTGGCCACCTGCGTCGGCCGGTTGATGGTGCGCGTGGAAATGGAAAACCGGGCGGCCCCGGACGCCGCCGTGGATATGGCCGTCGGCTTGGCCGCGCGGCTGCGCCCCCTGCTGGCGGTACGCCCGGCGGACGCGCCGGCCGGCGTTTCCTTCCTCCTGGAAGAAGGCGAGGCGCTGCTCGACCCCCGGCGGGCCACGGATTTGACCCCCGGTATGGAGGTGGCCCTGGACCGGCTGCGCCATCCCGAAGTGCAGGACCACCGCCCGCTGATCCCGCCCCAGCCTGAAAAGAAGCCTGAAAAGGAGCCTGAAAAAGAGCCCAAAAAAAGGGAGCCGAAAATGAAGAAGAAAAAGAAATAATGGCGGCGCCCGGGTTTATCTTCGACGGCCCGGAAGGCGCCGCGGCGACGGTGGCGTTGGCCCACGGCGCCGGTGCGCCCATGGACACGCCGTTCATGACCGCCTTCGCCGAAGGCCTGGCGGCGCGGGGCCACCGGGTGGCGCGGTTCGAATTCCCCTATATGGCGAGGCGGCGGGCGGAGGGCGGCCGGCGGCCGCCGGACCGGGCGAAGGTGTTGCTGGAAACCTGGCGGGCGGCGATCGAGGTATTGTCCCGTTCCGGCGGCGCCGAGAACCTGGTCATCGGCGGCAAGTCCATGGGCGGGCGCATGGCCAGCATGGTGGCCGACGAGACGGGGGTGAAAGGCCTGGTCTGCCTAGGCTATCCGTTTCATTCGCCGGGCAGGCCGGAAAAGTTACGCACCGAACACCTGTTGGCGCTAAAGACCCCGGCGCTCATCGTGCAGGGCGAGCGCGATGCCCTGGGCAACGCCGCCCAGGTGCCCGGTTACGGCCTGGCCCCGTCCATCGCCGTCCACTGGCTGGCCGACGGCGACCACGGCTTCAAGCCGCGCAAGGCATCGGGGCGCACGGAAGCCCAGAATTGGGAAGAGGCCATCGCCGCCATCGACGCCTTTATCGAAGGTTTGTAGGGGGGCTCGGTTGCCGCCGACACCTGCATCCGGTATGGCGCCGAGGCCTTCAACCAGGGTGTGTACTCATAAACCGAGGGTCTGCTTGTGGCCACATTTCAGACCTCTGGAGACCCCGCCACGGAGTGCCGCTTTTGACCGATTTTGTTGAAAAACCCCGCAGTTGAAACGGCCTATTTTACTTCCTGAGTTGTTTTCACATGGTTTGCTCTGTTGCCCGATCAGCTTGCGGGCGCTGGTTGCGCCATTGGGATCACTTTCGCCATTTTTCTGA
>JAJRSS010000002.1 GCA_024278615.1 Alphaproteobacteria bacterium | reverse complement strand
GGTCGCCCAGTCCATGATCGCCATCAGATACAGGAAGCCACGCTGGACGGGGATGTAGGTGATGTCGGCACACCAGACATGATTGGGCCGGGTTACGTCCAGGTTTCTCAGCAGATACGGGTAAATCCGGCAAGTATCGGGGTCAGGTCTTGAATCGTGAATATTTCCCTTCCTCCCTCGCCTCCCACGCCTTGATGATCTTGCTGATCGACGAATAATGGAGCCCGGCGCAGGCCGCGATCTCGGTCAGCAGGTAGCCGTGTTCGCGGTAGGCGGCGGTCATCCATTCGCCACGCTTTCGCGTGGATAGGCCGAGGCGGGAGAACGCCGGCCGCGCCGGATGGCGCTGCAGGCGGGGAACCTCGCCGCCCCATGCAATGGGCGAGGACGGCGGGGACGGTCCCGCGGCCGGCGTCGCCGGGGAAGATGTCCGCCCGTGCGTCGCCGCGCGCCGTCACGTGGTAGACGGCGCCGGGGTACTCGATGCGCAGCGGGCGGGCCATGGGGCAAGGACACCGGCACGGAATTCACAATTCAAGACCTGACCCCGATACTTCCCGTGACCCCATGACCCCTATTCCTCCATCACCCGTTTCACCAGCCCGGCCAGGGCCTTCAGGGTAAAGGGCTTGGGCAGGAAGTGGATGGTGGGGTCGCGGTTGATTTCGTCGGACAGGCGGTCTTCGGCGTAGCCGGACATCAAGATGACTTTCACGTCGGGCAGTTCGTGGCGGACCAGCTTGACCAGGGTGTGGCCATCCATGCCCGGCATGACCACGTCGCTGACGATAAGCTGGATGGGTTCGCCGTTGGAGTTGATCACATCCAGCGCCCCTTCCCCGTTCCGCGCCTCCAGCACCCGGTAGCCCTTGTTGCGCAACGCCCGGGCGCCGAACATGCGCACCGGGTCTTCGTCTTCGACCAGCAACACCGTACCCGTGCCCGTAAGGTCGGTGGTTTCACCGTCGAAATCATCCGCCGGCGGACGGGACCGGACGGCCAGGGCCTCGGCGGCGGACCCGGTCTTGTCCGGCGGTTCGTGGCTGGGCAGGTACATGCCCAACGTGGTGCCTTCGCCGGGGGCGCTGTCGACGAAGATATGGCCGCCGGTCTGGCGGATGATGCCGTAAACGGTGGACAGGCCCAGCCCGGTGCCTTCGCCCACGTCCTTGGTGGTGAAGAAGGGCTCGAAGATGCGGTCAATGTCTTCCCTGGCGATGCCGACGCCCGTATCCACGACCTCGATCAAAACATAAGGCCCCGCCTGCATGGATTCGTGCCCTCGCTGCACGGGCTTGTCCAGGGTCACGGCGGAGGTGCGGATGACCACCGAGCCGCCGCCGGGCATGGCGTCGCGGGCGTTGACCACGAGGTTGATGATCACCTGGTCGAACTGCACGGGATCGACGCGGATATATCCCGAATCCCGCCCGGTTTCGATTTTCAGTTCGATGGTTTCGCCGATCAGCCGGCCCAGCAGGTTGGACAGGTCGGCCATCGCCTGGGCCGGGTCCAGCACTTCGGGGCGCAGGGCCTGATTGCGCGAAAAGGCCAGCAACTGGCGCACCAGGTTGGTCGCCCGGTTGGCGTTCTGCTGGATCTGCATGATGTCGGCGAAGGAAGGGTCGTCGGGACCGTGCCGTTCCAGCAGCAGGTCGGAAAAGCCGATCATGGCGGTGAGCAGGTTGTTGAAGTCGTGGGCAATACCGCCGGCCAACTGCCCCACCGCCTGTATCTTCTGCGATTGGGTGAACTGGACTTCCAGATTCTTGTATTCGGTGATGTCAATGAAGTGGAGGATCAGCCCCGATACTTCGCCCAGGGCATCGGCCATGGGGCCGGCGTAAACCGAAGTATTGAGGATCCGCTCGCCGGCGCCGGGCAGGCTGATTTCAAGGTGGGCGGCGCGCATGGTGCCCATGACCACCTTGGAAAGTTGCGCCGCCATGTCGGCGCGGTCCTCCTTGACGGCGAATTCGGACAGCGGGCGGCCGACGACGCCGGACCGGTGTTTAGCGAGGTAATGCAGGAAGGTGCGGTTGCAATCCGTAACTTCGCCTTGCAGGTTCAGCAACACGATGCCCACCGGCGCGTCCTCGAACAGGCGCCGGACCCGGCCGTCGGACAGGGGAGCTTCCCCGCCCTCCCCTTGCCGCTTCCAGGCCATGTCCCTGAGGACCATGGAACGGCTGTATTCGGTTTCCCCCTCGCCGGTGAGCTTTTCCGACTGCATCAGGCAGGCGCGAAAGACCGTTCCGTCGGCGGCCTTGAGGGTAACCTCGCCATGCAGGCCGCCTTCACCGGCGGCGGTTTCGCCGCCGCCTCCCATGTGCAGGGGGCCAAGAGGCTGGGAATCGCTGCTGGCGACGACAAAATCGGCGAACCGCAGGGAACGCTGGCGCATGGCGCCGGCGGAAACCCCCAGCCAGCCGGTCAGGGTGCGGTTGGCGTATTGGATACATCCTTCGCTGTCGGCGGAAAAGAACCCGGCCGGCAGAAGGTCCAGGTAGTCGGCCAGCTTCTCTTCCTCGATGCGGCGCACGGCCTCCAGTTGCCGCCGGGCGGTAATGTCTTCCGCCCGCCAAAGGACGTAATGGCTGTGATGAACGCGGGCGCGGCTGGGCCCCGAGGCATGGCCGGAAGCGATGGGCAGGACGGAGATTCGCCGCCATTCCGTGACCTCCGAATTTTCATCCAGGGGCACCTCGGACTCACCGGGGACACCGTTTTTGGCCAGGGAGGACAGGCGCGCAAAGGCGCCGGCCACCGCCTGGGATGAGCTGTCGTTCAGCATATGGCTCAGACTATGCAGGGAGGGCGGCTGCCCGTCCTCGCTCTCGATGCCCGGAAAAAGCCTGTAGAAGGCCGAATTGGCGTAAAGACCCCGGCCGTCGGGATCCGTGATCAGCCGGGCTTCGGGATTTTCCCGCGCCGCTTCCAAAAGCAGATGGGGCACCAGTTCAGATGGCTCCGCCCGGCCCAGGGTCCAGGCAAACCCCATGAAGGCGGCTACGGATAGCAGGCCAAGGCCCCAGATCGCCACCGGATGGACCGAAAAACCCCAAGCCAGGATGGCGGCGCAGACGGCCACGGCAGTGCCAAGGGCGGCCCATCCCGCCGCTTCTCTGGACCGGTTGCGCCCGCTGTCCGTGCCCGCCGTCATGGGATGCCGTGTCGATTGCGCCATACCGCCATCATAATGACACATTGGCGGTTCGGCGCCTAATTTATCGGTGGTTGGGGATGGGTCTTTGGTTGAAGGGCGGCAGGCCCATAAAGGGTCGAAGGCAGTTTTGCGCCCGGGCCGCGCCGCCGTGCGGCGACTCGCCCTTCAGGCGCATTACGTAACCGATGACCTCGGCAACCGCCTTGTAATGCTCTTCGGGGATTTCCTCGTCCAGCTCGACCGAGGCGTACAGGGCACGGGCCAGGGGCGGGTTTTCCACCACCGGGACATCATTTTCCTCGGCCACCTCGCGGATGCGCAAGGCGACGGCATCCATGCCCTTGGCCACCAGCCTGGGCGCCTGCATCTCTTCCATTTGATATTTCAAGGCGACGGCGTAGTGGGTCGGGTTGGTAACCACCACGTCCGCTTCGGGAACCGCCGCCATCATCCGCTGTTGGGCCCGTTCCGTCCTTAACTTGCGGATACGGGCCTTTACGTGGGGGTCGCCTTCGGCCTGCTTGTGTTCATCCTTCACTTCCTGTTTGGACATGCGCATCTGTTTCATGTGCATGTGCTTTTGGTAGGCAAAGTCAAAAAAGGCGATCACGGTCATCACCGCCAGGGTGCCGATGGTCAACTGGATGGCGATGGCGTGAATCTTGTCCAAGGTCGCGGATAGCGGCATGGCCGGCAACAGGGTGACGTTATCCAACAGGGGAATGGAAAGTCCCATGGCGACCACCGAAACGATGGCGATCTTGAAAATGCCTTTGACGAATTCCACCAGCGAACGGGTCGAAAAAATTTTCTTCATCCCCTTGGCCAGAGAAATCTTGGATGCCTCGGGCTTGATCTTGGCGGGAGCGAAAATGAACCCCACCTGCCCGATGGTGGAAGCGATGGCGAGAATCATCAACAACCCCATCAGGGGCGCCACGATCCAACCCAGTTGCACCAGGATATCCACCATCACCAAGCGGAGGTTTTCCGGGTCAGTACCAATGTCGTCGGGAAATTCAATGAACGAAGCGCCGAGCCTGGAAACGCCACGCATCATGCCGGGCGCCAGGAAAATCAGTCCCATGGCGCCGCCCATGATGATCAACCAGCTCTTGATCTCCTGGGACATGGCGACTTGGCCCTTCTGCCGGGCCTTGGATAGTTTTTTCGCCGACGGGTCTTCTGTTTTTTGTGCGTCGTCTTCTTCTTCGGCCATCAATGATCAGGGCGCCAGAAAGCTGCCCATCCCTTCCTGAAAATGGGTAAGAAACACCATCAGAATGGCGGAAAAGGTCAGCGCCAGCAGCGCGATCTGCATGGCGACCTGGATCGGCAGGCCGACGAAAAATACAGGCAGGGCGGGCATCAGCCGGCCCAACAGGCCGAGGCCGATATAGTAGGTCATGGCGGTGACCAGAAAGGGGGTGGCAAGTTGAACGCCAAGGATGAAACTTTCCGCGATCCGGCGGGAAAGCACATCCATGAAAACGCCGAAATCCAGGGCCTGGCCGGGGATGAACAGCACGTAACTATCGGCCAGGGCCCGCAACATCAGGTGGTGAGTGTCGGTGACAAAAATCATCGTAATGCCCGCGACGGTCAAGAAATTGGCGATGATGGAACTCTGCTGTTCGGCAATGGGATCCTGGATCAGGGCGTTGGCCAAGGACGATAAATAGGAAATCAGCGTCCCCGCCGTTTGCAGGGCGCTGATCAGAACCTGGCTGATTATGCCGATAAACCCACCGATGATGGCCTCGCCGATCAACAGCAGAGCCAACGCCGAAGCCGAAGGCGGCAATCCCGGCAGGCTGGCGGCCAGGGCCGGAGTCATGACGAAACTTATCGTCAGGGCAGCGAGGAGCCGGGTCCGCACATTGACGTACCTGGCGCTGAAACCAGGCAGGAGCAGAAAGGCGGCGCCGATTCGAGTGAAAATCAGGAAGAAACCAAAGGCATTCAGGGCGATGAATTGTTCGACCATGCCCGCTTAGCCGACGGATCCGATCCGAACATAAATTTCCTGACCGAATTCGAGCAGGGTATTGGTCATATAGGGAAGGAAGACAATCAAGGCGATGAATATCACCAGGATTTTGGGCACGAACGTCAGGGTCATTTCCTGGATGGAAGTCAGGGCCTGGAACAGGGCGATAGTAAGACCGATGAGCAATGCGGCCAGCAATAACGGTCCAGCGGCCTTGAGGACGATCCACAAGGCATCGCGCCCGATATCGACAAATTCCACCGCTTCCATGTTGATCCTCTACCCCCTTTTCGCGCTGGCCGAAAGCACCTTGACCTTGCACTTTATTCTTATCCTGGCGGACCGGCTTCTAGCAGACAAAATCTAAACAAGGAAACCCAATATCCAGATTCGATCCATTAGACCGGCATGCGGATAATTTCACGGTACGCTTCGATGACCTTGTCACGGATGGCGACAACGGTCCTCAGGGTGACTTCGGCCTCGGCGACGGCGGTGACCACCTGATTGAGGTCGGCCTTATCGTTAACAGCGGCGATAGTGGCCTGTTCGCTTCTTTCAGAGATCTTGACCGCGTCCTGGATGGCTCCTTTGACCAGGTTAGCGAATTCACCATTCGGCGCGCCGGCATCCCGGGCTTCCAGTCCGCCGCCACCACCCTTGACCGCGTTGGCGTAAGCCGAAACGGCGTTGGCGATGTTCTGTACAGGTGAGGGCATGGTCGGTTCCTATTCCTCAAGCACGGTTATTCATCGGAGAACGTCTATGGTGCTCTGCAGCATGTTTTTGGAAGACTTGATAACGCTCAAATTGGCTTCATAGGACCGCTGGGCTTCGCGCATGTCCATCATCTCAATCAGGGTGTTGACGTTTGGAGTCAGGACGTAGCCGTTTTCGTCGGCCGCCGGGTGACCGGGACTATAGGTCTTTTTGAAATCCGACTTGTCGCGACCAATTTTATCGACGCGAACGGTTTCGACACCTGTTTTGCGGTCGAGTTCATTCTTGAAAGTCACTATCTTGCGCCGGTAAGGCTCTCCGCCCTCGCGGGTGGGCAGAGATTCGGCGTTAGCAACGTTTTCCGCGATAATGCGCAGGCGGGTGCCCTGAACCTTCATGCCCGCGGCGGAAATTTCAAGCGATTTCATCAGATCATCCATGGGTCCCTTCCTTCCCGTGGCCATATCGGGTATTGGCCGGTTACCGGTTTCTGCCCAGCGCCGTCGTGATAAAGCTCAGGTGTTTTTTATAGAGCTCGGTGGTCAGTTTGTGGGCCATGCCGGTTTTGCTGATTTTTGCCATTTGTTCTTCCAGGACCACGCCGTTACCGGTCGGCATGGTTTCGTATGGCCGGCGGTCAATCAAAACGGAAAAACCGCCGGTGCCGGTCAAGCTGCCTTCAAGATGCCTGCCCGCGGTACGGGTCATTCCCAACCTGCCCGGTGTCGCCTGTCCAGACGTGGAACGTGCCGTCTGTCCCCGCACCATATTTTCGAAATCAAAAGACTTCACGTCCCGGGGCCGATAACCCGGCGTGTCCGCATTGGCAATATTGTCCGCTAGCACTTTCTGGCGCTGATTCAACCAGGAGAGGCGCTTCTTTATCATGTCGAACAGCGGCATGTCGCCGAAATCCATGTTCGGTCACTCTTCACTTCTCATATGTTCAGGGATATCCCGCGCATTCTGCGGCGGGCGATTCGTTGGTCTCGGCTGCAGTATCGCCAACCAAACTTTAAGAATCGGTAAAAGAGGCCGGTGAACGAAAATTCCTGTCCTGGCTTGCCTTACGCCAAAGGTGCCCGAATCCTGTCTTATAATACATTGTTAAGAAACGATATTTGGAGAGCAGAGCGATGAGCCCGGGTTAAAGGTTTGTTAAACATGTTGGGCGAAGTTTTTGAAAGTGAGGGGTTCAGCGATCAGTACGGTCAAGATTTTCTAATCTCTTCACCGGCGGCGGGCGGATCAAAAAGATTCCCCTTGTACCGGGTTGCCGGCCGGGCCGGGTTGTTGGCCGGACCGGTCTATAGGCCGGGTGGGAACGTTGACCGTCGCATTCCGTCTTCTGACCTGAAGTTTTCAGTGGATAATAATCTTGTCGGATAAAGACACCACTTCCCGGGAAAAACCCAAACAGGAGCCCATCGCTGTTGCGCTGAGGTACCAGCCGGATTCCGAAGACGCGCCAAAGGTTGTCGCCGGTGGCCGAGGTTCCGTTGCCGAACAGATTCTTCAGATCGCCTTCGCTAATGGCGTCAAGGTTCGTGAAGACGCCGATCTGGCCCAGCTGCTGAGCTCCATAGAAATCGATAGCGAGATTCCCCTGGAGGCTTTCGCCGCTGTCGCCGAAATCCTTGTTTATGTTTACCGGGCCAACGGCGGCGCGCCATTTCCTCTTGAAACCACTTCTGGAAACGCCGTGCGATGAACAAATCAACCATCGGTCCAGCCAGTATTTCTTCAAGCCAAATAGAAGGGGAAATTCAAAAAGTCTCCTCCCTTATCGAAACGGCGCAACAGCTGCTGGCGGATCACAAGATGGTCGATCTGACCGCCCTGCGGGAAAAGGTCGAAACCCTGTGCCGGACCATTGAACAAGTACAGCCGGAAGATACCGAACGGGTGATCAAGGCGATAACAGGGATTGGCCAAAATCTGGACAAGTTGTCCGTGGCGCTGACCGTTCAAAACAAATCGGTCATCGCACAATCCAGAGGTGCGACCGGCATGCATGCGGCGGTGGCATACGGCAAGAAGGAAAAGGAATCCTGATGGATTTGTCCTCACTCATGAAACGCCTGAAACAGCCTGGGCCAGTTGGGTTCAATGGACATCAGTGATTATCTTCGTTTCATCGTCGCCCTGATATTCGTCCTGGCGCTCATCGGCGGCTTGGCCGTGGTGGCGCGCCGGTTCGGCCTGGGGAATTTTGCTGTCGCCACTGGCAAGCAACGGCGCCTGTCCCTGATCGAATCCATGGCCCTGGACAACAAGAGACGCGTTGTCCTCATCAGGCGGGATGATGTCGAACATTTGGTAATCCTGGGGCCAAGCTCGGAAGCCGTGGTGGAAACGGGAATTCCCGCGCCGCCATCTCCGCCCCCAGAACGATCACTTGGGCCGGCAGCCGAAAAACCGCCCGTTTCGGGAGAATTGGAAAGATGAATTACCGGAGCGTCAGGGCGGGCTTGATTGCCGCCGGCATCGGCGGGCTGCTGATGGCGTCTTTCCCGGCCGCGGCGCAATCCCTGTCCCTGGACCTGGGCGATGGCGGGGGAGGCGTAACCAGCCGGGTCATTCAGCTTCTGGCGGCGTTGACCATTCTCAGCCTGGCGCCATCGATCCTGGTCATGGTCACCTCGTTCACCCGCATCGTCGTGGTTTTGTCCTTCATCCGCACGGCCATGGGAACCCAGCAGACGCCGCCGAACCAGGTGATCATCAGCCTGGCCCTGTTCCTGACTTTCTTTGTCATGATGCCGACCATGCAGGCCTCCTATGACAACGGAATCAAGCCGCTGATCGAAGGTCAGATCGAGGAGTTCGAGGCTTTCGAACGGGCCACCGCGCCTTTCCATGCTTTCATGATGTCCCACGTGCGTGAGCAGGACCTGAACCTGTTCGTCGAGATGGCCAAAATTTCCGAAGAGGACCTGAAAGACGGGGTGCCGCTGCGCGCCCTTATTCCCGCGTTCATGATCAGCGAACTCCGGCGGGCCTTTGAAATCGGGTTCCTGATCTTCATCCCCTTCCTCATCATCGACATGGTTATCGCCTCGATACTTATGTCCATGGGCATGTTGATGCTGCCGCCAATCATTATCGCACTGCCGTTCAAGGTCATCTTTTTCGTCCTCGTCGACGGTTGGCACCTGATCGTCGGCAGCCTGGTCCGAAGTTTCAGCGGCTGAAGCCTTCTGCTCGCCGGTCGGTCGGTTTCGGCATGCCTGCCCTTCCTTCCATGCAACGCTTTGGCTCCGTTTTCGGGAGTATACTTAAAGGGCCGGGAAACTGCGGCGAACCGTTTGGCGTGTCGGCCCATTGAATTGGACCATGCCGTGAAAGGAGGTTCGTCATGTCAATGAAAGTCAAGAAATCCAAAGAAGAGAGGAGACCCGCTGAAGTCCAGAGCGGAAAGCTTGCGCAACGCGCCGCCCAGCATCCGTTGCTGACC
>JAJRSS010000128.1 GCA_024278615.1 Alphaproteobacteria bacterium | reverse complement strand
GGGGCGGCGATGCGTTTCTTGTAGAGGCCGCCGCCCAGGTTGGCGTCGATCAGGCCCCGTTCCATTTCCCCGACCGCCCGGCACAGGGTCCGGTCCGGGATTCGTTCCTTCCGCGCCCAGCGGCTGAACCATCGGGTGACATAGACGTCCAAAACAGACAGTCTCTATATGACTAAGTGATATACCACAGAGTGGTATGACTCACAAGGCGTAAGCGCCTTCGCGCTCACAAGAACATTACAGGAACATATCTGTTTTAATTAGGGAGTTCAAGGGTGGTATGCCCCCCTACTCCACCTGCGTCACGTCCCTCACCGCGCCCCTATCCGCGCTGGTCGCCAGGGCGGCGTAGGCGCGCAAGGCCAGGGTCACCTTGCGCTCGCGGTTCTTCGGTTTCCAGTCATGTTTGGTATCCATGGCGGCCCGCCGCCTGGCCAGTTCGGCGTCGTCCACGTCGACACGGATGGAGCGGTTGGGGATGTCGAAGCAGATGATGTCGCCCTGTTCGATCAGGCCGATGGCGCCGCCCTGGGCGGCTTCCGGCGAGATGTGGCCGACGGAAAGGCCCGACGTGGCGCCGGAAAAGCGGCCATCGGTGATCAAGGCGCATTTCCTGCCCAGGCCCAGTGATTTCAGGTAGCTGGTGGGGTAGAGCATTTCCTGCATGCCGGGGCCGCCCTTGGGTCCTTCGTAGCGGATGACCACCACGTCGCCGGCCTTGACCTCGCCGCCGAGAATCTTATCGATGGCTTCTTCCTGGCTCTCGACGATGAAGGCCGGGCCGGAAAAGGTGTAGAGGCTTTTGTCGACGCCGGCCGTCTTCACCACCGATCCGTTTTCGGCGATGTTGCCGTACAGAACGGCCAGGCCGCCGTCCCGCGAATAAGCGTGGTCGACGTCGCGGATGCAGCCCGCTTCCCGGTCGAGGTCGAGGGAGTCGTAGCGGGTCGACTGACTGAACGCCTCAATGGTGATCACGCCGGCGGGCCCGGCCATGTAAAACTGGCCGAGCGTGTTGCTGCCCTGGTTGCGACGGATGTCCCAGGCGTCGATAGCCTCACCCATGGTAGGCGTATGCACCGTGGGGACGTCGCGGTTGATCAGCCCACCCCGGTCCAACTCGCCCAGGATGGCCATGATGCCGCCGGCCCGGTGTACATCTTCCATATGATAAACCGGGTGCGAAGGCGCCACCTTGCACAGGTTGGGAACCTTGCGGCTGAGCCGGTCCATGTCCTTCATGGTGAAATTCACTTCCGCTTCCTCGGCCATGGCCAACAAGTGCAGCACCGTGTTGGTCGAGCCGCCCATGGCGATATCGACGCACATGGCGTTCTCGAAGCCTTCGAAGGAACCGATGGAACGGGGCAGTACGGATGCGTCGCCGTCTTCGTAGTAGCGCTTGGTGATCTCGACGATGCGCCGGCCGGCCTCCAAGAACAGCTCCCGGCGGCCCGTGTGGGTGGCCAGCATGGAGCCGTTGCCGGGCAGGCCCAGGCCCATGGCTTCGGCCAGGCAATTCATGGAATTGGCGGTGAACATGCCCGAACACGAACCGCAGGTGGGGCACGACGAGCGTTCGTATTCCTTTACCTTATCGTCGCTGGTGTCCGGGTTGGCGGCCTGGACCATGGCGTCTACCAGATCGACGTGCAGGTCTTCACCTTCGCCGCCCTTCATCTTGCCGGCTTCCATGGGGCCGCCGGAAACGAACACGGCGGGGATATTGATCCTCAGCGCCGCCATCAGCATGCCCGGCGTGATCTTGTCGCAGTTGGAAATGCAGATCATGGCGTCGGCGCAGTGGGCGTTGACCATGTACTCGACGGAATCGGCGATGATTTCCCGCGATGGCAGGGAATAGAGCATACCGCCGTGACCCATGGCGATGCCGTCGTCGACGGCGATGGTGTTGAATTCCTTGGCCACGCCGCCGGCCTTTTCGATCACGCGGGCGACCATCTGGCCCAGGTCCTTCAGGTGCACGTGGCCGGGGACGAACTGGGTGAAGGAATTGACCACGGCGATCATCGGCTTGCCGAAATCCTCTTCGGTCATGCCGGTGGCCCGCCACAGGCTGCGGGCGCCGGCCATGTTGCGGCCATGGGTGGTGGTGCGGGAACGGTATTCGGGCATGGGAGGCCTCCGGCTCTTTTGTTTGGTGATCGGGGGTACCAGAAACATAAGAGCCCCGACCCCATTTCGCCAGTGCGAAAAGGGTAGCGGGACCGGCCGGTTTTGCATTTCTTGGGAAGGCCGGTCTTCAGGGGGACGCGGCCGGCGGTGGCCGCCCGTTCAGTTCGGCTTAACTTACCTGTCCGGGCTTACCTGTCCGGGCTTACCTGTCCGGGCTTACCTGTCCGGCCCGGCCCTAAATGTGTTCCACGTCCACGTCCAGGTGGCGCTTGCCATAGTGGTCGGCCAGCCAAGCGCCGCATTTGTGGGCCTTGCGCCCTTTCGCCTTGCCAGCGCCGTCCTCGTCGCGGATGGGCTTCCAGGTGCGAAGCAGGAGGCGCCGTTGTTGCTCCAGCATATTGAGGCCGTACCCGGTCATTGTCCGGGTGGCGCTGAGATAGGATTCGAGGGCGGCCCGCTGCATTCGGAGCGTGATGGCGAACAGGTTTTCCATGACCATCCTCCTTTGTCCGCTGCTCTCGCCATTATACGCCTTTCAGCCGTTCCGCGCCAATCAACCACGCCGATCAACTTGGCCGATCAATCCGGGATATCGAGGTCACGGGTCCAGGGGCGTCACCTCGCCGTCCACGGGCCAGCCCCGGTCCCTGGCGATTCGTTGCAGCCGCCGGATGCGGGGTCCGGTCAGGGGATGGCTGGACAGGAACACGGGCACGGACCTTGCGCCGCTTTTCCCGCCGCCGTCACCCAGCAGGCGGAAAATTTCATCGAACCCGTTGACGTGGCCGTACACGGCCATCAGGGCGGCCAGGGCTTCGCTGTCGGCCTGTTCTTCTTTCTCGCGGCTTAAATGCAGCGCCGTCAGCATGCCGCCGCCGCCGGCCAGGCTGCCGGCGAAGCCGGTGTCGCCGAACAAGGCCGACGACACCAGGGAAACCAGGATGCCGCCGCCCATGGCGCGGACCACGTGGCGGTATTTCACATGGGCGATTTCATGGGCCAGCACCATGGCCAGGCCGTTTTCGCTGGGCAGCTTGTTCAACAGGGCGTCGAAGACGACCACGTTGCCGCCCAGGGTGGCGAAGGCGTTGACCGTTTCGCCGTGCACATAGTGAACGGTGATGGTCATGCTGTCGGGCAGGTCCATTACGGCGGCCAGGCGGTTGGTGAGGGTTCGCAGGTACTGGCCCGTTTCGGCGTTGCCCGGGCTTTTGGCCCATTGTTTCACCATGCCGTCGCCCAGGGGCTTTTCCCAGGCGAAGGGCACCAGGGGCGCCAGCAGGTTGCCGAACTGATAGACGCCGATCAGCACTGCGGCGATCAGCGCCAGGGTGGCGCCGCCCAGCACCGCCATGTCGCGCAGCGGCCGGTCCCGGCCCCGGTTGATACCTTCCGGCGGTTGTCGGTTTTCGTACGTGGGAAAGACTCCTTTTTTTAAAGAACGCCGCTCCGTCTCCACCCCCACCCCGTCCCTCCCCCCTCAAGGGGGAGGGAGTAAAGAAAGCAAGAGGGGAATATTGCCACTGACCTCCAAGATCTTGGCCCCTCCCCCCTCGCGGGGGAGGGCTGGGGTGGGGGCGCCTCACGGCACCGTTAACGGATGCGCTTTTTTCAGGCTGACTTCACCGCCGTGCCATAGGCCAGGGATTCCACCGACTGGGCGGCGCTTCTTTCGCCCTGGAAGACGCGGGTGGTTTCCAGCTTGACGTTGAAGATCATGTCGGCGCCTTCTTCCGCCGCATGGGCCTTCATGCGCAGGATGGCTTCGCGCCGGGCCCGTTCGACCAGGCTTTCGTAGGCGTCCACCCGGCCGCCGATCACCTTGCGCAACGCGGCAAGGATGCTCTTGAAATAATCCACCGAAATCACCGCGCTACCGGTCACCAGTCGGGCGCTTTCATAGGGCCGGCCGGCGGGCAGGGTCCTGACGGCAAAGGCCAGAACGTCCTTGAGTTCTTTTTCCCGCCGGCGGATGGAGCGGTAGTGGCGGCGCTCGTTGTAGGTGCCGGCCACATAGCCGGTCAGCACCAGCCAGACGAAAATCCAGAACTCATAGTAATCGACGATATAGGACATCTAGCCCTCCGCCAGGATCACGGCGCTGCCATAGGCCAGAAGCTCGGCCGCGCCGGCGGTGATGGAGGCGGTGGAAAAGCGAATATTGACGACAGCGTTGGCGCCGATGGCGCCGGCCTCGGCCTTCATGCGCTCCACGGCTTCGGCGCGGGCGTCTTCCAGAAGCTCCGTATAGCCCTTCAGTTCGCCGCCGACGATGTTCTTCAGGCTGGCCATTAAATCACGGCCCAGGTGCTTGGCCTGCACGGTGCTGCCATGGACAAGGCCCAGGTGCTTTTCGACCCGGCGGCCGGGCACGATCTCCAGGTTGGTCAGGATCATGACGGAAAATTCTCCTTTCGCGGGACCGGCATAATAGAACGCCGGGCCGGGATGTGCTATAATTCCCGTAGTTGACATGGCCGGAGGATTCATCCGGGATGCCTCCCGGTGCATATCAATGGACATTTCAATAGAGGGAGGGTGCCATGGCAGTCGCGATTACCCTTAAGCAATTCCTCAGTCAAAGGAACATTCCCTACGACGAAGTGACCCACGACCGAACCGCCACCTCCCTGGAAACGGCGGCCACCGCCCACATTCCCGGCGACAGCGTGGCCAAGGCGGTTCTGCTGGCCGACAGCGAAGGCGAATACATCATGGCCGTGCTGCCCGCCACCTATCACCTGGACCTGGACCTGATATCCCAAGAGGTGGGCCGGGTGGTCTGCCTAGCCGACGAAGAGGACATTTCAGACCTGTTCACCGATTGCAAGGTGGGTGCCATTCCACCGGCGGGCGCGGCTTACGGCATCAGGATGGTCTGGGATGATCGGCTCAATGACGTCAAGGACGTCTATTTCGAAGGCGGTGACCATTCCACCCTGGTTCACGTCACCGGCAGCTATTTCCAGAAGATGCTGGGCAACGCCCCCCACGCGGTGATCAGCCACCACATCTGAACGATGGCGTATGTTCAGGCGGAGCCGGTCCCGAGAGGGGCCGG
>JAJRSS010000127.1 GCA_024278615.1 Alphaproteobacteria bacterium | reverse complement strand
CGGCAGATACCGAAGGCTCTCAAAGGACTATGAGCAATTGACCGAGAACAGCGAAGCCATGGTGCTCATCGCCATGATAAACCTCATGAGCAAAAGGTTACCCCTCCCCAAGGCATAGGGCCTTTGCAAACACCCTCTTAACGACAAGTACGGTTTCAGCCGGGGCGACGAAGTACTCCGCATGACCGGTCGAATCCTGGTAAATGCCATGCGCAACATCGACCGGCACGACGCCTATGTGGGGCATATCGGCGGCGATGATTTCATTTTTATGACGGCTCCCCGCGACATTGAGGCGGCATGCACCGAAGTCATCCGCAACTTTGATGTCATCGTACCCAATTTCTACGACGAAGAAGACCGGACACGGGGCTACATCGAATCGGTGGACCGCCAGGACAAGGCCCGGACCTTCCCCCTCATGACCTGTTCCATCGCTGTGGTGGACACGACCAACCTTGCCCAGCCCCACCTCGCCGACATCAGCGCCCGCGCCGCGCAGGTGAAGAAACTCGTCAAGTCCCTGGAGGGTTCTCAATTCCTCCTCGACCGCCGGAAGTAAGGACCGGAAAGACCGCCCCCCGAGAAAAGGAAGGGCAACCCCTCACTTCAGACGGTCAAAGACCTGGCGGGTGAGCTTGTCGTAGTCGAGACGGAATAAACGGACGAGGGCCTGTTCGGCGGAACCCGTGGCCGCGGTCTCGGTGAGCAGTTGACGAACACGGTGATGACCGTAGCGCGACCAGAGGTACTGCACCGTCGCGTGGGATTGCGTGTAGGCCAGACGCAACGTATCACGGTCAAGCTTGTTGAGTTGTCCCCCTTCGAGCTGGGACAGGGTGAAAGCCTTCCCCTGCTCGGCGGCGCGGCGCAGCAGACCGGCGTCAATGTCGCCGGGGGCCCTGGAAAGGGTTTCGGCGAGGCCTTCGTTAAGCCACCAGGGCGCTTTATCCTGCACCAGGTAGCGCACCACGACATGGACGAATTCGTGGGTCAGACGTCGCCGGAGTTCGTCTTTCTCCAGGAGCGCGCCATCGGCATCGCTGAGAGGCGTGCGAATCTTGCCGTCATAGACCGCCCCGACATAGTCCTTCAATTGGGTGGCCTTGGCAAAGTCACCGGCGCCGTAGGCAATCACTTCAATCGGCCCGGGGGGATAGGCCCCCTGTAGTTTCCGGCACACGTCCATGTAAATACGTTCGAGCATGGTGAGCATGGAGGAACGCATCTGGTAATTCATTTCCTTGGGATAGGTCAGGCGAAAATGGCGGGACTGGCCGCGCTTGAAGTCGTATTCAACGGATTCCTCGCGGAGGGCTTTCTCGTATCGCTCACGCAGTTCCTTCCGGCTCGGATCGGTTTCGAGCACGTATTCCCACTGGGCACGCGCCGAAGGCAGATCGTTGTCGGCATAGTAGGCGCGGCCCAGAAACTCATGGGCGTCGAGATAACCGGGCTTGATCTCAATGGCCTCCTCGAGACGGAGGATGGCGTCCCGGGTAAGGCCCTGGTGCAGGTAATATGAACCCAGTTGTACCAAGGGGGCAGGGTTGTTTGGATCCACGGAAACGGCCACCTCCAACGCACGGATGGCGCCGTCAAAGTCGTCCTTTTTGGCCAGTTCGTTGGCTTGGGCCTGCCGGGCGTTGCAGAGATTGCGCCGCACCGTTTCATTGTCGCGGGCCTTCTCGTAGGCTTTCTCGAAGTAATCGATGGCGTCGCCGTAGCGGCCCGCATCATAGGCGTCGATGCCCAGCTTGTTGTACTCCGCGGCCTGCTGTCCCCACGCACCGATGGCGAGACAGAGCACCGCAGTGCAAAAACATGGCAAGGATCGTGCTGGTTTGGGCATGATAATACTATGCGAGAATGGCAATGGCGTCCACTTCCACCAGGACATCCAGGGGCAACCGCGCGGCTTCAACGCAAACCCGCGCCGGGTAGCCCCCGGTGAAATACGTACGGTAAACACCATTGAAAGCGGAAAAGTCTTCCATGTCGGACAAGTAGACCGTGGTTTTCACAACCCCTTCCAACGAGGAACCGCCGTCTTCCAACACCCCTTTGAGGTTTTCCAGCACGCGCCGGGTTTGCGCTTCGATGCCACCCGGCACCACGCCGGAGCCGTCGGGGTGAAGGGGCACCTGCCCCGAAACAAAGAGCAAAGCGCCCGCCGCCACGGCGTGGGAATAGGGACCCACCGCCGCCGGGGCGTTTGGGGAGGTGACGCAACGCTTTTCCATGGGGAACCTCGCACGTTAAAACAACCACCCAGAATCTACCATGGGATCACCGCAGGCCGCAAATGGGCTTGGCGACACACGGCCCGACACGGATGAACACGGACCAAAGCGCCAGTGACAGGGGCAAGCTAATTCGCCCGTTTGGGGGGCGGGGTCCACATGGGGTTGTTCCGAACCAGTTCCTCGGCCAGGTGCTCCCGGCCGGTATCGCGCAGGCGCCGGGCATAGGCGTCCACGTCGGAGCGCGTGTGCAGGGGGCCGCCCTCGCGCATGACACGCCAGAGCGGGTCTTCGGCGCTCTCGGAGGAGGCCATCATCGACGTGTGCCATTCCTCCAGGTAAGCCAGTCCCCGGTGAACCACCTCGGGGTGCGCGTCGGCGAGATTGTGCTGTTCGTGGGGATCGTTCTCCAGGTCAAAGAGCATGAAATCCGGGAAGGGCTTCATGCCGGGATGATAGGTGCGGATGAGGAGCCATTTATCCCAACGCACGGCGCGCTGACAACTCCAGGCGCATTGGCTGACCACCAGGTAGTCCCGGCCGGGAAAGTCCTCGCCGCGGATCGCCGGGGCAAAGCTCTTGCCGTCCCACAGGGGGGAAGACTCGCTGCCGGACAACTCGGCCAGGGTGGGCCCGAAATCGACGTTGTAAAGCAGGGCGTCACACGCTTTGTCCGCGGGCGTCACACCGGGCCACGACACGATGAGCGGCACGCGGCTGGTGATATGATCCGCCGTCTGGTGATCGCCATAGACCCCCAGTTCCCCCTGGTTTTCACCATGATCCGAAGAAATAATGATGGCCGTCTCTTCACGGATGCCCAACTCGTCGAGTTTGGCCAGGAGCCGGCCGATGTGGTCGTCCATGTAGCGAATGCCATTATCGTAACCATCGATCCAGCGTTTGTAGTCGGCCTGCGACGCGATTTCAAGCGGCTCCTGCGGAAATCGCCTGCTCTGCGGCGTGGGGTTGCTGGTAATCCCCTGGGGCTCGCGTGCGCCATGCGGGGCGTAGCTGTCCCAGTTTTTTTTCCGCACTTCCTCCGTGTGCCAGGCCGGCGGCGGGTCGTCGGCGAAACGATTACCCAATTCCTCCGGCGCCCGGTAGGGTGTGTGGGAATCCCAATAATTCACATGGAGATACCAGTTGTCTTCCTTCCCCATTCGGTCCAACCAGGCAAGGGCGTCGGGCGTAATGTCCTTGGCCAGTTCCCAACCGCCCACGTTATTACAGTGGATTTCCTGGAAGCCGCTATAGAACCACCAGGCACTGTGCCGATAGGCGAAGGAGCTGACCAACGAAGTGAAATAACCGGCGTGGAACAGGCGGCGCACATAGCCCAAACGATCAAGGCCCTCACTGAAACCGCGTGTTTCCCCCTCGCGGAAGGGGTCGGCGTTGGTGCCGCCGTGGTTCACCACGCCCGTGTGGATTCCGAAACGGCCCGTCATGAGCGCGGAACGCGACGGTAAACAGGGCGCGTCGGTGACATAGTAATTGTTGAACCGCATGCCTTGCCTGGCGACGCTGTCAATGTTGGGCGAAGTGTTCCGGTGGTAGCCATAGCACCCGAGGTGGTCGGGCCGCAGGGTATCGCAGTCAATGTAAAGAATTCGCATGGTGTCGAGACTCCCAGTTGCCGCCACCGCCAGTTTATCTTCACGCCGCCGGCGAAGGCAAGGCCGGGTTGGCGAGGCCGGGTTGGCGAGAGCCGAAAGAGCCTTCTTTTCCGTGCGTTCCGCCGCGTCGGACAGGGGGCGTGAGCGGCTACCCGGTGGCAGGCAACCAGGGTGCCGTGGAACGGTTTCGATTCTGGTAAGATAGGGCACATGCTGGAAAACCAATCCCATGTGAGCAGCATCATGGCCCGCCTCGCCTTTTGCCTTCTTCTTGGCGCGCCGTGGTCGTGGGCCGCCCGAGCGGCCGAAACCGACCAATTCCTGGTCTGGGATCGCGACTTGCGGGACTCGGCCCCCGCGTTTAACAGTTATTTTAACCGGACCATCCGGACTTTTCTGGAGAGGGCCAACACCCGGTCACGGCCCTTCCAGTCGCCGGAGGAATTGACCAAGGCGCTTTTCGCCTATCTTTTTGAAGGGCTCCACGCCTCGCGCGTGCGCAATTGGGTCAATACCTCCCCCGAAGTGGATCGCTATCCGCCCGAAAACGTCTCCATCTGGCAATACCAGCGCATGAGCCTGTATCGTGCCCCGTCGTTTCCCTTTGTCCTTCCCATGGGACGAACCGTGCGGGTGGGCGATGTGTATTTCGGCAGCGACAAGATTGGGCATCTTCTCGGCTTCGGGCGGCGTTACCTGCAACGCTACCTCAGGCATCGTGCCAAAGGTTTATCCCATGAAGCAGCGGTCCGTAAAGTGGTATCCTGGGGGCTTACCAACGAACTCAGCTTCGTGGGCGGCGTCACCGACGGGATCGTGTCGCACGCGGACCTGGAAGCCAACTACCAGGGCTTTCGCCTGGCCTTTGACTGTTGCCGCGGACCGGCGCCTTACCTGGTGAAACGCGACGGGCGCTGGGTGCTCGCGCGGCCCGTGGATCTCCGGGAATATATTACCCCCGACTTTGATGAATCCTACAATACATGCCATTACATGGGACAGCGCTGGCGCAACGTGGCACCCCTCTTGAAGGTCCGCTACAGGGAACTCCGTACCAACAGGCGCGTGCAGGCGCGATTCGCCCGCTATGCGGCGCGGGGACACAGCGCCTCCCGCCTCCTCATTGAACAACACTATGCCCAAAAAAAGACCAATTCCCGCGTGAAACGGTCATTGTGTCCACCGGAGGAATAGACCGTGGTCACCATAAAAAACCTCCGGGTAGACGTGGATGCCCTGCTCAGGCTGAAGCACCACTGTGACCCGGATTTGTGCAAGCACACCGTGTCCTGCTGCCGTTGCTACGAGGTCTGCCTCAGCCGGAAGGAAATGGGCCGGGCCGTGGGGCTGATGAAGAAGGCATCGAAATATGCCCGCCGCTTACGGAAACCCGGCTTCGAGAATCCTTTTGAAAGGGTGGGGCCCGGCCTCTACGCCATCGACTCACACGAAGACGGCGCCTGTCTTTTCGCCTATCGCCGTCGCTCGGGCCAGACCTGCTGTTCCCTCCACAGTGCCGCGCTGGATCTCGGGCTGGACCCCTATGCCATGAAACCGCAACCCTGCACCCTGTGGCCCCTGGCCCTGTCGGAGGACAAGCCGCCCGTACTCGGGGTACAGTCGGATATTCGCCGTTTCCCCTGCATCCGGCTGCGGAGGAAGCCCGCCAGGCATCTGTATTCCCATATTGCGGAGACCATAGGGAAGCTTTTCGGCGAGGACTTCCTTAGAGATCTGAATGAAGCCATTTCACGGCGTTAGAATGGACCAATCCGCCGCCTTTCCGCCGGGCCGGATTTGTCCGTGTAAGTCCGTGATCTTCCCACTGAACAGGAGAAAAACCAACATGGAAGCCTGTCTACTCGGCATCGAAATCGGCGGCACCAAGCTTCAGGCCGCCCTGGGTACGGGTGATGGCGAAATCCTTGAATTGCGCCAGGGCCGCGTCAATCCCGGAGAGGGTGCCTCCGGCATCCTCCACTGGTTTGAAGAAACCCTGCCGAAACTGCTGAAAGAAAGCACCGTGCCCACGGCCGCCGTGGGCGTCGGCTTTGGCGGGCCCGTGGACAGTGCCCGGGGCACCGTGCTCACGTCGCACCAGGTCGCGGGCTGGGAGGGCGTCGAACTGAAGTCCTGGTTCGAGGCCCTGGTGCCCGGCGTACCCGTTGTGGTCGCCAACGACTCCAACGCGGCGGGTTGGGCGGAATACGTGCTGGGCGCGGGTCGGGGCACGCGCCATTTCTTCTACATGAACATCGGAAGCGGCATTGGCGGGGCCTTGATCATCGACGGCAAACTGCACAACGGCCAGGGACGGGGCGGGGGAGAAGCCGGCCATACCTACGTCGCCGATTGGACCAATCCCCGCCCCGGCGCCTCCGACAAGCTCGAACACCTGTGCTCCGGCTGGCGCATCGAAGGCCGCATCCGCCGGGCCAAGGTCCTGCCCGGCACCCCCCTGTGGCACGCCTGCCAGGGAAACGTCCAGGCGCTCACCTGCGCCATGCTTGCCGATGCCGCCCGGCGGGGCGACTCCTTTGCCCGCGAGGAAATCGGCCATGTCGCCAGGAGCGTCGGAGAGGCCCTCGCCAACGTGGTTACCCTCTTCCACCCCGAACGCATCGCCCTGGGGGGCGGCGTTTCGCTCATGGGCGACATCCTCCTCGACCCCGTCCGCGAACATGCCCGCCAGTTGGCCTTTGGTCCCTTTCAGGATTCCTTCGAGGTTGTTCCCTGCGCCCTTGGTGAATCCGTCGTCGTGGCCGGCGCCCTGCTGCTTGCTTCCGAAGCCTGTTGAGCGTATCTTTTAACCGCGGCCCAATTCCTCCACCGGAGTCGGCCATGCAACGACAAGTCCTTTTGATGACAACCCTCTTGCCGGCGCTTCTCGTGGGGACGGGCTGTCCCGGTCCGGGGGAAGAAAGGGGCCGGCAGGATAGTGCCGTTCAACTCCATATCAACGTGTCGGGCAGCCTGCAGAACCCCGCCTGGTCGCCGGACAGTGCCGAATTGCTCTTTACCGTGTTCAGGGGCGGGTACAATCGTGGTTCCGCCGACCTGCTCGTGGTGAACACCAGCACCACCGCCACGCGGGTGTTGGTGTCCGATGGAAGCGGGAACATCAATCTGCCCGGCGCGTCCTGGAATCCTGTCACGAACCAGGTTGTCTTCGCCTCCACACGCCCGCCGCACGATGAAGTCTTCGTGATAGACGCAGATGCGAATCCCGGTACTGAACAGCGCATTACGTCTCGCGAAGGGCTGGTCGCCTATGAACCCTCCCTGTCGCCGGACGGACGGTGGGTCGTTTTTGAATCCCACGTACTGGACATGGAGGACAACGGCGTAATCACGAAGTTCCGAATGGACGGAACGGGAAGTTTCATTCCCCTGACCGACGCCGACACCGACTGTCGGCAGCCCAATTGGTCCCCCCAGGGCGACCTGATCGTCTATCAACGTGTGGTGGAGCAACAGTGGGACCTGTGGGTGATGAACAGCGACGGCACGAACCACCGGCTGGTGACCACCGGGCCGGGCGATAAAACGGACGCCTCCTTCTCGCCGGACGGACAACGAATTATTTACAGCGCCGATCAAGGTGAACTCGACGGTGCAAACCTTTTTGTCATACCCGTAGCCGGCGGCGCCCCGGCGCGTGTGACGCACCAGGACGGCTATGATGGTGCGCCGTCCTGGTCACCCGACGGCACACGCATCGCCTTTGAATCCTCCCCCGGCGACCCCGACGATTACGGGGGCACGACACTTTGGGTCATCGACGCACCGTAGCGCCATGGGAAAAGCACGCTTTTGTGTAAGCGCAATGACATGTTGTGAACTGTTCGGAAGGCCGGTTACTGTTTTCGCCGCGCCGTGCGTTGAAATACCCTGACCGCGGCGCCGAGAATACGCATGAGGCGCTGATCCTTGAGATTGGGCGAGGGGATGCCTGACAGGCGTTCATAGGCCGCGATAGTGGCTTTTACTTCATCCGCGTCCAGTGAATGAACGCGGTGCTGCTGAATCTTGTTGATCGCCGATTGGAGCGCTTGTTGCCCCGTGGACGCGCCGGGGGTCGCCTCTTCCTTGCCGGTGGCCAGGGGGCGTTCCGCAACCTTGTCATCATTTAACGCGGCGGCGGCGTTTTCAGCGCCAATCACCTTTTCCAGGCGGGTTTCAAACGTGCTCCCCTCGTGGGAGACGCTCGCCGTTTGATGTGACGCCTCGGCCACTTGCAGCGCTTCGTTGCCCAAGGCTTCCTGGAGGGCGCGCCGGGCCATCTTGAGCCGATGTTCGCTGGCACTCACCCGGGCCCGGGCCTGGGTCAGGGAGTTCTCCAGATGATCGAGTACCTCGTTCCAACGCCGCACGTCATCTGGGTTGGCTTTGCGCCTTGCGTCCGCCTTTTCAAGGAGTTCCAGGATTTCCCGCAGCGCCTGGACGTTTTTCTCGTGAAGATCCCGGGCCGCGTGCAGTTCATCCGCCAGCTCTTGCTTTTTGTCCGACATTATCCATCCAATGTTATCTTTGTTGTATTCCCCCTTACGCGCGCCGTGTCTTCGCCCACCGCTACAAACGCTTCACACCGAAACCTCCACCTATTTCGATAACGGCGCCCGTGCTGTAGGGCAACGCGCCGGTGGCGACCGCGGTCACGGCCCTGCCGATATCCTCGGGCGTGCCCCAGCGCTTCTCCAGCAGGAGGCCGTCCTCAATCAGCCGATCATACCGGTTCTTCACCCCTTCGGTCATGTCGGTCATAATGATACCGGGGCGGATATCGTAGACGCCAATCCCGTACTCCGCCAGACGCACGGCGAAGTTCTGGGCGGTCATGCCCAGGCCCGCCTTGCTTACGCAGTATTCCGCCCGGTTCGGGCTTGCCGTATCCGAGGAAATACTGGTGACAAATACAATCACGGGGGGCGGCCCGGCGTCGGTACCGGTCGACTCAATCTGCCGAATCATGCGCTTTGCCACGGCCTGGGTCAGGAAAAACGGCCCACGCAGGTTGATATTCATCACGCGGTCATAGCTTTCTTCCGAACATTCCAGGATATCCTTGCGCTCCGGGGGCGCCACCCCGGCGTTGTTCACCAGTACGTCGATACGGCCAAAGCGTTTCATGACGGCCTCAATCATGGGCGCGTGTTCCGCGATGCGGGCGATATTCCCGGTCACGGGCAGGAAATCCCGCCCCATGGCCTCGACCCGTGCTTTTACCTCGTAAAGGCCCCGTCTGGTGTCGGTGGGATCGGCCCGTGTGGCGGCGCCCGCGATATGATGGCCCTGTCGGGCGAGTTCCAGGGCGATACCGCGGCCGATTCCACGGCTTGCGCCGGTGATGAAGGCGATTCTGTCAGGCATTAAAGTTATCCTTGTTTTCAGGGATGGCAGTATAGCACTTGAGCACACCGAGTTCTTAGATGCAGGATGCGGGAACCGCGGCACGGTGGGTTTTCAATAGAACCTGGCCCGGCGCAGCCGGAACCAAGAATCGTTTCCACGTAGAACCGTGGTTCCGAAACAAAGTTGAAGAGGCTTCCAGCCTCTTCAAAGCGGCTGGAAGCCACTTCTACGTTATCGTCATCCCCGCGAACGCAGAGATTTTTTCAGGTCGAATGATTTTACAGTTATTATTATTTGAATCGGAAATCCAGTTCGAGTCCGTATAGCCAAGGTATTCTTGGCTCAATGCCCTCGTCGCGCAGTTTTTCGG
>JAJRSS010000126.1 GCA_024278615.1 Alphaproteobacteria bacterium | reverse complement strand
TCATCCACTTCTCCCGCCTGCGCGGGTCCAACATGGATCATCAGGGCGGCTACCGCGCACACGGCGGTCAGCCTTAGGGGGATCGATCTTATGTTCATTTTCCATTTCCCTCTGTCTATACGGGTGCGACTGCAAGCCGTTCGGCTTCTGACAGGATGGGCCGGCGCGTTTGGCGTTTAGCGGTTTGGGAAGCCCGCCCGGAACCGCGACATGCAGTCGCTTCACCGGTCCACACTGATGCCGGTTAGCCTACGGCACGGGCGGGCCGCAGATGGCCTCACAAGCGCGTGAGAGCCGTGCCCGGACGGTCACCATTCAGTGACGCCGCCGTGAGCCGATCACGAAGAAGTGACTCCGGGAGGAATCTTATTCGCGGAGGATCGCGGTTGTCCGCTCAGGCGCGGAATACCGTTCGCGTGAACGCCAAACTTATTGCCGGCCCATTGCCGGCCTATTGCTGGTTCAGGCGCGTCTGGCGGGCCTGAATTTCTCCGGGCCAGCGGCTCTTGATAAACGACAGCGCGGCCCAGATTTCCCTGTCCGTCAGGCTGCCGCCGAAATCCTCGCCGAAACCGGGCATGTTGCTCTTGAACCCGGTGGGGGCCATCTTGGCGCCGCCCTTTTGGGTGTAATTGAACAACAACTCGTCCGGGTGGTGCCAGGTGTGGCCCGTTTGGTCATTGGGCGGCGCTGGCAGGGTACCGTCTTCATTGGGCTTGCGCCAATCGGCGGCTTGCCCTTGCAGGTTGGCGCCGTGACAGTCGGCGCAATTTTCGGCGTAAACCGTCTTGCCCAGGGCCACCAGTTCCGTATTCCCCGCGTCGGCGCCGCTGATCGCCGGGCCTTCCGGTCCGTACAGGGCGAAGGCGATATATCCGCCAATGACCACGGCCGCTACGGCCAGGGCGACGATCATGGCTTTCATGGAGCCGCCATCGTCACCCGGCCCCCTGGTGGAGGTGTTGTTGGAAGGCATTTATTTCCCCTGGGTTTGAATTTCGCCTGTCGGACCGCGCCGGACCCTAGACGTTCCAGCACCTGGAAGGTCAACGGGCAACAAGCCCGAACCAGGCCTGAAAACAGGGGGCAACTTATTGAGTCCGTACCGATTTCGCGGCTCGTGCGTGGCGGGGTACTGCTCACGAACTGGCGAAAGCCGGTGCTAGCACCGGCGGAACCGGTCACGACGACAGCGTCTCCAGGATCGGGCAATCCGGAACATCGCCGCCATCGCACTTCGAAGCCATTTCCTTCAGAACCCTTTCCATGCGCCGCAAGTCGGCGATCTTGCGCCGGATGTCCCCGATATGGGCAACGGTCATCTCCTTGACTTCCCCGCAGGTGAATTCCCCGCCATCGGCGAGGCTCAGAAGGGCGCGGACGTCATCCAGGGAAAAGCCCAGTTCGCGACTGCGGCGGACGAAGGTCAGCCTTTTCATATGGGTCTCGCCATAAATCCGCTGCCCGCCCTCGGTGCGCGGCGGGTTCGGCATGATCCCGATACGCTCGTAATAGCGGATGGTCTCGATCTTGACCCCCGTGCGCTTTGACAACACGCCAATGGCCACCGTCCGGCCTGTCGAAGCGGTTATATCCTGCATGCAAATATTTTCCTTGAACCTGTAGTTACTACAGGGTCCACAATAGCATGCAGGAAGACGAATTTGGAGGCCGAAAAGGCATGAATGGTGCGGGCGGAGGCGTATTCGACGTCGGAGGCAAGGCGGAAGCCCCGACCGGCGCCGGAAACAACGAAACGAAAAAGCAGTCTTTTTTGGCGGCCGGGGGCGTTCTTGGCGCGCTCGCCGCTTCGTCCTGCTGCATCCTGCCCCTGGTGCTGTTTAGCCTCGGCATCGGCGGGGCTTGGATCGGCAATCTGACGGCGCTTTATCCCTACAAGCCCTATTTCGTGACCATCACCCTGCTGTTCCTGGCCGGCGGCTTTTATTCGGCCTACCGCAAGCCGAAGGTGGCTTGCGGGCCAGGCTCCTATTGCGCCACGCCCGCCTCGCGGCGCCTTCTCAAGATTTCGTTGTGGGGCGCGGCCCTGCTGGTTTCGGCCGCTCTCGCCTTCCCCTATGCGGTTCCTTACCTGTTGGACTAACGAAGAAAGGATCGGTTTCGGATGAAACGCTTAATCACGACCATGGCCTTTGCCGCCACCGTGCTCACCGCCGGAATGGGCCTTGCCGCCGAGAAGACCGTCACCCTGGTGGTTGAGAACATGTTCTGTGCGTCATGCCCGTACATCGTCAAGAAAACACTGGCGAGTGTGCCGGGCGTGACAAAGGTGGATGTTTCCTTTGAGCGGAAAACGGCCATGGTCACCTTCGATGAGGCCAAAACCAACGTCGAAGCCCTGACCGACGCGACGTTCGACGCCGGGTATCCCTCCGAACTCAGGAATTAGCCGGGGAGCAAACGCAAATGAATGACCGTAAGCTTTTCCGGAACGGTGTTGTTGGCACTGTAATCGCGGCAATCTGCTGCTTTACGCCGTTCTTGGTGATCGTGCTCGGCGCCGTTGGCCTGTCGGCCTGGTTGGGCTGGCTCGACTACGTGCTGTTTCCCGCCATGTTCGCTTCCATGGGCCTGGTCGCCCAGGCGCTTTACCTGCGCGCCGGGAAAACTGGGGCGAGTCCCAAGGGGTATATCGCCGCCGCCGTTGTCGTGCTTTCGGCTCTTCTCTTCTGGCTTGAATTCAGGTTCGCGCTGCGCCTTTCCATCGCCGCCGCCGCCGCCGTCGCGGCCTACGCCTTTTATTTGCGCCGCGCCGGAACGCCCCTGGACGGCAAAAAATTGGAACAACGATCATGACCGGCCCGACACCCGGCGGCGGCCATTCCGGCGCTGGAAAAAAGCCGAACGGGGATTATGACCTGGCGGTCATCGGCGCCGGGTCGGCCGGTTTTTCCGCCGCCATTACCGCCGCCGAAGAGGGTGCGCAAGTGGCGTTGATCGGCCATGGCACCATCGGCGGCACCTGCGTTAACGTCGGGTGCGTGCCTTCCAAGACCATGATCCGGGCGGCCGAGGCTCTGCATCACGCACGAACCGCGCCTCGCTTCGCCGGCGTCAGGGCGGAGGCCCGCATCGAGGACTGGGGCGCGTTGGCGGGCCAAAAGGACGAGCTCGTGGCGCGGCTTCGCCAAGCCAAGTACATCGATCTTCTGCCGTCCTACAACAACATCCATTATTTGGAAGGCGCCGCGAGCCTGGCCGGCGGTGGGGTAAGCGTCGATGGAAAATTCATCAAGGCCGGCAAGGTGATCATCGCGACGGGAAGTTCGCCAGCGGCGCCGAAGATCAGTGGAATTGAACGCATACCCTATCTGACGAGCACGGAGGCCCTGTCGCTGGACAGGCTGCCCCGGTCCCTGCTGGTCATCGGCGGCGGATACATCGGTTGTGAACTGGCGCAAATGTTCGCCCGTATGGGCGTAAAAGTCACGCTTGCCTGCCGCTCGCGCCTGCTGCCGGAGGCGGAACCGGAAATCAGCGCGGCGCTGACCGGCTATTTGCGGGACGAGAGCATCGACGTGCGCGATGGACTTGCCTACCAGGCGATTGGCAAGGCCGCCGAAGGCATCGCCTTCGAAGTCACCGATGGCGATCAGGGGCCGGTTTCGCTCGAAGCCGGAAAAGTGCTGGTGACAACGGGCCGGCATCCCAACACGCATGGCCTGCGCCTGGAAGAGGCCGGCGTTAAGCTGCTTCAAAACGGCGGCATCAAGGTGGATGACCGGATGCGGGCGACAAGAACCGGCGTCTACGCCGCCGGCGACGTTACCGGGCGGGACCAGTTCGTCTACATGGCCGCCTATGGCGCGAAAATCGCCGCCAGGAACGCGATCAACGGCGACAGCCTGATTTACGACAATACCGCCATGCCGTGGGTCGT
>JAJRSS010000125.1 GCA_024278615.1 Alphaproteobacteria bacterium | reverse complement strand
GAGAACTTCCTCGCCGCCCGCAAGGACCTGGGCGGCTGGTCGAAGATTTCGGACCAGGCGTACATCGCCCAGCGCAACCGCGTTCTCGGCGTCTAAGACCGGAACGGTTCGCACTTGTTGAGAAAGCGGGGTTCCCGGGGCGGAACAGGATTCGCTCTGCCTTATTAAAGTAGAGCGGATTTGAGCCGTTGGCTGGCGCGGCGAAGTGGCGCCGGCCAGCCGCGATTCGCTCCGGGGCGCCGTCTTCCACATTTTGCAGACAGGAGCAATCACAGGTGCGAGGCCCGGCTGACCGCCCCCCTCTGGTGCATATGCCTTCGCTTTCAAGCGAAGCCGAGGGCATTGCCCAGACGATGGACAAGGCGATGGACAAGGTGCCGGACCAAACACCGGACCAGGGATTCCCGCAGACCTTCCCGCCCGGCACCGGGGCGGCCAACACCATCGCCACCGCGTTGTTGCGCGCCTTCGCCTTTTCCATGGTGGGGCTGGGCGTTTTGTTCCTGCTCAACGCCTACCTCAGTTTCGGGCGCGGCTGGCCGGGGCTTGTCAACCTGTTCGGCCACCTGGGCTGGTTGGGCGCCGAAGCACCGGTAAAACCCCTGGACGGCGGCGCCGTGATCCTGGGCTGGGTCCAGCTTGGCCTTTACGCCGCGACCCTGGCGGCGGTCGCCGCCTTCGTCCTTCGCACGCCGCGCCGCGCCTTGCGCCAGGACTCGGAAGTCCTGTTCACGCTCACCGGATACATCATCCGCTGGGCGTATTTTTCGGTGCTGCTGATCGGGCTGGTGGACATGGCCATATCCTTCCTGCGGGTCGAGGGGATACTCCACTACCTGCTGGGCGAGGACATTGCGGCGAACATGGGCCGGCCCAGTTACCGCGGCCAATTCGTCCACTACCCGCTGATGGTGGTGTCCCTGGTCATCGCCAAGTACTCCCGCACGTTGGGTTTCACCTGGCTGGCGATGCTGATCGTCGCCGCCGAGGTGCAGATCGTCATCGCCCGTTTCGTCTTTTCCTACGAGCAGGCCTTCATGAGCGATTTGGTGCGCTTCTGGTACGGCGCCCTGTTCCTTTTCGCCAGCCCCTACACTCTGATCAAGGAAGGCCACGTGCGCGTCGATATCCTGTATGCCGGCTTCAGCGCGCGGGGCAAGGCCTGGACCAATACCCTGGGCTGCCTGTTCCTGGGCCTGCCCTTGTGCTGGATCATCCTCACCCGGGGCATGTGGGGGCCGTCCAACGTGATCACCGGACCGCTGCTGAATTTCGAAGTCACCCAGTCCGGATATGGCCTGTACGTCAAATACCTGCTGGCCGGCTTCCTGATGATCTTCGCCATTTGCATGTTGATCCAGTTCATGGGCTACCTGCTCGGCAACGCCGCCGTACTGTTGCGCGAGGCGAACCATCGCCCTGACGCCACCGAACCCTCCGCCGAACCTGGGATGGCCTAGGGAGGAGCGGCATGGAAATCGTCTTCCTGATCATCCTCATCCTGATCATGGTGCTGGCCTTGGGCGGCGGTTTTCCGGTCGCTTTCGCCTTGCCCGGCTCGGCCATCCTGACCATCGCCCTGGCCGCCGTCACCGGGGTCGTGTTCGAAGGCGACCCGTCGGCCTACTTCGTCCACGGCGGCCCCCTGCAGTGGCTGTCGGCGGGGGTGACCAACTTCCGCGGCATCTATTGGGAAGCCGAAAGGGATACGCTGATCGCCGTGCCGCTGTTCATCTTCATGGGCATCATGCTGGAACGCTCCAAGATCGCCGAGGACCTGCTGGTCACCATGGCCCAGCTTTTCGGCCCCGTCCCCGGCGGCCTGGGCATTTCGGTGGTCATCGTCGGGGCGCTGCTGGCGGCGACCACGGGCATCGTCGGCGCCACGGTGATCGCCATGGGACTGATTTCGCTGCCGGTGATGCTGCGCGCCAACTATTCCCATTCCCTGGCCACCGGCACCATCAACGCCTCGGGCACCCTGGGGCAGATCATCCCGCCGTCGATCGTGCTGATCATCCTGGCCGACCAGCTTTCCAACGCCACCGACCAGGCCAGCGCCATCCGCACCGCCGATTACAAGCTGGTCACGGGCAATGTTTCCCTGCCCACCGAATTCGACCTCACCTCGACCAGCGCCGGCGACATGTTCCTGGGCGCCTTCCTGCCCGGCATGGTGCTGGTCGGGCTTTACATCGCCTATATCCTGGTCACCGCCCTGCTGCGCCCCCACCTGGCGCCGCCGGCTCCCTATCTGGGCAAGTACGACCGCACCTTCGCCTGGCGGGTGTTCATCGTTCTGGTGCCGCCCCTGGCGCTGATCTTCACCGTGCTGGGGTCCATCGTCATGGGCGTCGCCACGGTCAACCAGGCCGGCGCGCTGGGCGCCGTCGGCGCCATGGTCATGGCCGGCTACCGGCTGGTGGGCAACCACAAGGGCGCCTATTACCCGGCGGTCATGGCCATCACTTCGATCATCGCCCTGGTCATCGTGCTGTCGATCTTCGACATCAACGTCAAGAACATCCAGGGCGCGGCGGGCTGGGCCGGCGTGCTGCTGGCCGCCGCCGCCTCGATGTTCTTCCTGATCTCCCTGGTGTGGAGCGGCTGGCGCGCCTACAGGATCGACAACACCCTGCAAGGGGTGATGGTGGAAACCGCCAAGACCACGTCTTTGGTGTTCATCATCCTGCTCGGCGCCGCCATGCTGACCGCCGCCTTCCGCGCCTTCGGCGGCGAGGAACTGGTCAAGGACTTCCTCACCGGCCTGCCCGGCGGCTTCGTCACCAAGTTCGTCGTCGTCATGGGAGTGATCTTCGTCTTGGGCTTTTTCCTCGATTTCATCGAGATCGCCGTGGTCGTGGTGCCGATCGTCGCCCCCATCCTGCTGGCCGACCCGACCGCCAACGTCACCGCCGTGTGGCTGGGGGTGATGGTAGGCGTCAACATGCAGACCTCGTTCCTGACACCGCCCTTCGGCTTCGCCCTTTTCTATCTTCGCGGCGTCGCGCCACCCAAGGTCAGGACCATCGAAATGTATAAGGGCGTCGTGCCCTTCATCGCCTTGCAGTTGGTCGGGCTGACGATCGTCGGTTTTTCGCCGGTGCTGGTCAATTACCTTCCCAACCGGGTCTACCTGACGTCGGATACCGCGCCGCCGCCCCGGAACCCCCGGCTGCAGGCGTGCCTGGAGGAATACCTGTTCGACGTCTATGACCGCGACGGCGGCATCATCAGGGCCGCCATCGCCGATGCCGGGACCCTGCCCCTGGACGGGCTGCCGGACAAATACAAAGAATCCCTGGAGACCGGGTTGGCCAAGGCGGCAGCCACCTTTGGCCTGGTCGAACGGGTAAAGGCGGCCCAGGCCGCCGTCGCCGCCTTCGTCCCCGGCTTCGCCCCCCTGCACGCCCAGGTGCGCGACATCCGGGTGGAAACCGCGGCCATCGACCGCAAGCTCAAGCGGCTGGCCAGGCAAAAATCCGACATCGCCCGCTTCGGCACGGGTAACGGCGACGGCACCGGCAACGACGCCGCCGACGAGATCCGGCGACTGGAGGTCCGCATGGAAGAGTTGGCCCGCCGGAAAGACGCATTGAACGCCAGCGCGCC
Source organism: Alphaproteobacteria bacterium (assembly GCA_024278615.1). Lineage (GTDB taxonomy): Bacteria > Pseudomonadota > Alphaproteobacteria > Rhodospirillales > 2-02-FULL-58-16 > JAJRSS01. The sequence continues at coordinate 8,283 of JAJRSS010000125.1, read as the reverse complement.
AGTCGCGTGGCGGGCGGCCCACGAGGAATACGTCAAGCTGGCCAAAGCCGAAACCAAGGCCCGGCGCGCCTACCGCCGCAACGTGGACGATGCCTACGAGCCGGTTCAGCAGGTGCGCAAGCTGATTTCCGGGGTCGCCGCCCTGGCCGCCCTGGAAGGGCGGATCCAAGCCCTGGAAAGCATCATCGCCACCGCCCCCGGCGCCGAAGCCATTGCCGCCATAAAGGCCGCCGCCGGCGCCTTGGGCGACGGCGCCTCGAAGATCAAATCAAAGCTCAACCGGGCGCGGCGGGCGATGAAGGGCGACACCCCCAAACGGGACAAGGCGGCCAGGGAACTGGCGGCGGCGATGGACCTGTTCACCGCCGAAGTGGCGTGGCGGCGACAAGCGGCGGCGACCCTGGGGGCCGGGCTGGCCACCTATGACGCCGCCATCGGCCAGACCATCGGCATCCGCCTGCAGGAACGGCTGAGCCTAGAACAGGCCAAGGAAGTGGCTTCGTGCCTTTCCGTCCACCGGGATATCTCGCTGAATTTCTAGGCGGCGGTCAGCCCACCGGGACAGAGGCGGGGCGGAAATTCCCCGGCTCTTAATACCCCGGCTTGCGCCTTCCCGCCATCACGTCGACGGCGGTGTTTTTTCCGCCTGCGTCCCGGCGCCGCCTTTATTTTTTCGGCAGGGTCTGGGCATAGGCCAGGATGTCTATCAACGTCTGGATCGGCAGGAACCGGAGTGACGGCAGGGCACCCCGGGATGGCCGTTACGCACTTTGTGCAGGGTTTCCCACGGCGCCTTGTTGGCGACGGTGCCGATAAATTCCGGGTTCTCGTCGGTCTTGAAGTTGAGCGCCATGCCGTCGAAGCCATGGCAGGCGGCGCAGACGTTCTGGAAGATACGCCCGCCCAAGCCGGCGTCGCCGTGCGCCTTGCGGGTTTCCATGTTGACGTATTGTTCGATTTCGTGCTGGCCACGGGTGACGAACAGGGCCAGCCGTTCTCCGGCCGCCGCCGAAATCTGCTCAAGGGTGTAACCGTGGAGCTCGTCGCGAATGACCTTTTCAACGATCGTCGGGTTCTTGCCGACCAGTTGGCGAAGGCCAAGGATGCCCGTGTAATGGGACCCTTTGCCGTAGACGCCGTCCCTGCCCAGGTAGTCCCACCCGTGGCATTCCTTGCACCGCCAGGTGGCGGCCCCCTTCTTCTTGCCCCAAGGGGGATACGCGGGATGGGTCTCGTCGGGCGCGTCAACGTCGACGGCCAGCGCCCAGTTGTCGTACAGCCGCCCGCCAAAAGCCACCGCCCAGTCCTCGGTCGGCGCCTCGGGAATGCCGCCCAGCCAGTCACGGCTTGGCATCACGGTCATCGATTCCTTGAGTTCGCTGGCCAGCGCCGAAGTCGGGATCCACGCGCCAAGGGCCAGCCCCAGGGCGACCATGATGACCGATAATTCTTTCAATCCGAATCGTTTCATTGAAGTCCCTCCCTTTCCTCAGTGTTTCCCCTACCCCTTTTGAACCGGCGTTTCCGGATCACCTTCAAGGTGTCCCGGTAAGCCGACATCCTCTCCGTCCTGCATTGGGCCCGGCCGGTTTCGCTGACATTCACCTTCGCCGAGATCCTTCGGCGGCGTCTTTTTTTGCGTTGGCGGACCCTCGTTGTCCTCCGGTAGCGACAAGACGAAATGTGCGGGCATTTTAACCGCCACCCTATTTCCGCGCTCCCATCCTTAACATCGGTCAATTGATTGGCGGCCGGGCGAAGGGCCGCTAAGGCGCAAATCCGCCATGCTTTGCCCCATATTCTTAAGGATTTCTTTCCCCTCCCATGCGAATCTTCGCATATCTCCATGGGAACCTGGACGATTGCCCCGGACAGGGGTGGAACCGAAATGAACTACCTGAAATCCCTTTGGCGAGGCCACGTGCCCCTGGTCCATACCTATTGGATCGTCTATTTCCTCGTCGCCCTGCCGTTGCTTTACCTTCCCCGGCGCCTGCTGGAATTCCAGGCCAATGAAGGCGGTGAAGGCGCGGCGGCGACGGGCATGACCGCTATCGGCGCCGTGTTTACGCCGATTACCGCCGCCTACCTGGTTTTCGCCTCCGTCGCCGTGTGGCGAAGCGCCGGGGCCTACGAGGGAAGCGCCGGTTGGGCGTCGGCGGCCAAGGGGGCGGTCATCTTGGGGGCGCTCAAGTTCGTCAGCGAACTGGCGCTTTGGGCCTGAGTCCGATGCCACCGGCGGCGGCGATGACTTTGCTTACCAAAACATTGGCGGTGATACGCCAAATAAATAAGGATGGGCAAATCCGAAACCCACGAAAACGGCGCTTCCGATCAGCACCGTGCGGACCTCCGTCGCAAGGGGGACCGGGGCGGGCTTCCGCCACGGCCCTTCACGCCGGTTAATAAGGACAATTTCAATTATCGCCCAAATCCCCAGGCCTCCGAACAGGATGGCCGACAGGCTGTCTCCATTGGCCAAGAGGTGCCCGCTTGCCCAGACCGCAATGCCGGTAAGCTGGGGATGGCGAAGATATCTTTTGACGTTGGTTTTCGCTTGGGCAAATCCGAATAACAAGAACGCCATATAAACGATCGCGGTCGCCGCCGGATGACCTTCGAGAAGCGGGCTGTAGACGAAGCTGGGTTCTTCGGAACGCCAGCCCATAACCATCAGCAAAATAGCACCGACAACGCAAAGGGAGAAAACAGCCTTGTAGATGTTCTCACCAAACCTTTCGGTGAAAGAAACCTTGAAACCCGGGGCCAGGCTTGGCACGAAATGAACACAGCTCCAAAGTAAAACTCCCAACGACAGTAAAACCATGCCCCCCTCACCTTCTCATTCACGGTGACTTTACAGGATTGAACTCGCATGGCCAGCATTGAAGCCGCAAGGGACAAGTCCCCTTCTGGCCGAGGCTATTCTCCAACCCGGGGCCTGGCGCCAAGCTCTCCTTGATATAAAGGCGCCTGCCGGATCCTCTGTTCTCTCCGCTCTAGGGTCTCGGTCATCCGCATGATGGCGTCAGGGGACGTTGGCGGCGCCTGGGCTCGGAAATACCGCCGTCAATTCATAGGCGAACAAGGTGTCGGCGTGAGTTCGCTGGCCGCGCATCCACGACGTGTTCGGGATGAAGGCGATTTCCGGTGTCGATCGCGGTAGAAAAGTTCATCGCCGTTACTCCATCAGCCTGCGGATTGGGGCATCGACTCAAGCGCGGCGGTGACGGCCTGGGGATCAATGAAAAAACCGGTAAGAAACCCCAGGATCGCCAGCGCGGCGGCCTCGTCCCAACGGGTAAAATGATCGACGAGGGGATATTCGCGGTTGAACACGGCGAGGCCAGCGGAAATCATCGCCGAAAGGAGCAGCAATGACCGAAGAAATACCGCGACCAGGGCATGCGGAAGGTGTGACGCCAGGAAAAGACAGATCGCGAAAACGAGCGCCACACGGATAGCAGCGGCGATGTTCTTGTCATCCCGATCCGGACGATGGCCGCCTTGGATTTCTGTGCTTCGTGTCGTCATGATCAAGTCCTCCTTCGAGCAACTTGCTGGTCCGCCCCCTTTACTCGAGGCGGGCGGACCCATGCCTTCAACGGGTGATTGTCCGTGCCGCGACCTTAGGATGGCGAAGTACCGGCCGCCGCCTTTGGCCCGCGGTTAGGGGACATCGCGCCGGGCGTGTGTCCGGCGCGATGCCCGTGTCGATTACGCCAGTTTCTTGGTGACGTTCTCGATCAGCTTTTTCGCCTTCTTCGGCAGGCTGGCGGGTTTCCCGGCCTTGATTTCAATGCGCTTGGGCTTCATGGCCTCTGGAATCTCGCGTACCAGGTCAACGCTCAGGATGCCGTTGCTCAAATACGCCGCCGTCACCTCCGTGTGATCCGCCAATTCGAATTTGCGGACAAAGTCCCTCGCGGCGATACCGCGATGAAGATAGGAAACATCGTCGTTCGCGGCCTTCTTCTTGCCGGTGACGGTTAGCGTGTTGTCGCGAACTTCGACGTTCAATTCGTCCTCCGAGAAGCCGGCGACGGTCATGGTGATCCGGTACTTGTTGTTGTCGGCGACCTGGATGTCATAGGGCGGATAGTTCAGCGCGCTCTGATCCATCCTGGTGAGGGACTCCGCCAAGTCGAAAAGCCGGTCGAAACCAATCGTCGAACGGAAAAGGGGGGAAAAATCATAGGTTGTCATAGCTCTACATCCTCCTTCAGAAGCAATGTACCAGCCCGGCCGGGCGACCCGGACCGGACGCCTAACCTTTGCCGGACCCACGATTTGGCATCCGACGGTGGTTAGATAGTTCAGGCAGTTTTTTCGTCAAGGGGCGACGGAAAAAATTTGACGCGTATGTCAACTTTACATACGCGTAAGCACATTTCCCTAAGCGAAAATGGCCTGTTTTCTTTTGAATCAACGGGTTATGGTCGAAATGCGTGTATCTTTCCGTGCTTTAACGAGCTTTTTGGGCGCTTTTTCGGGCTTTTTATCGCCCCGAATGCGACAACCGCCTTGCCGAAAGGCGTCCCGCCCCCTCCCGGCCCTCCATTGAGGGAGCGGGCTTTTCCGCCCCGGGGCGGCATTTTCGAATCCGCCTTCCCTTCGGGGGTGAGGGAAAAGAAGCGGCGGAAAGGACAGCGAGGGCGGGCGCGCCTATTGCGGCTGGCGGTCGAGGGTCAGCTCGAACACCCGGCCCTGGGCGCGGACGCGGAAAACGTCGTTGCCGGCGTCCAGGTAGGCGTTGAGGCGGGCGCCGGTGTCGAAATCCCGGCGGACGGCGTAATCGCCCCGCCAATCGGTGGCTTCGCCCGGTTGGCCGATGGCGGCGGCGATGTCGGGGAAGAGGCCGGCCTTGAATTCGGCCTCGGTGATGTCGAACAGGGGCGGCGCGTCAGGATTAGAATCGGGGCCGGAATCGAAATCCCCGTCCAGGCGGCGGGCGGTCAGCGTCGCGTCCCTGGGGTAAACGCCGAGGCGCTGCATCTCTTCGATGGCGCTCTGGCCGGCGTCCAAGGCCGACTGGCCGACGGCCTCGAAGCCGGCCACCAGCCGGTCCTTGAGGCGCTTTATGGTCTGGTCGCGCTCGATCGCCGAGCGGCGGGATTGGGAGCGGGTGACATCCAACGGCACGCCGCCGCCATAGAGCATGTCGAATTCATCGTTTTTGAGCAGCACCGCATTGGTTTCCTTCACATGGTCATAGGCGACGATGGCCGCCGGATAGGCCTCCCGTCCGGGCACGGCGATCAGTTCGGAATCGCCGTGAAGCGGGCTGACGCCGCCGCCGTCCATGGCGATTGGGGCCTTTGTCCACTCGCCCCTTTCGCTCCGTTGGCCGGGCCCGCCGCCCTCCCGCCACACGCCGCTGAGGTGGAAGACGCCGGGCCGGGTCGCCCGGTTGACCGTCATGCCGACCCGGTATTCCACCTGGCAGGGAGCCGTCGCCCGAAGCCGGGCGGTCAGCGTCTGGAACACGCGGCCGCGGTAGTTTTGCACCCGGCGGCGGGTGATCGGCGTGCTGGGCCAGGCCTCCAGCTCGCGGACGCGGCCCGTCGCCACCTCCAGGCGGTTGAGGCTGACCCGGTCGGTGAAGGCCATGGCCTGGGCCGGGGCGGTGAAGAATTCGATGCCCAGGCCCCAGGTGACGCCCACGGTCTGGCGCTTGATGAAATAAACGTAGCCGCCGTCCGGGTCATAGACGGGATCGAAATAGCCTTCGTTGAATTCCAGGAGGTAGAGAAAGACCGCCACCGTCCCGGCCAGGAAACCGCCGGCGGCGAAGGCCACGAACCACTTCCAACCGTTTTCCATCACCCGGCCCCCGCGCCGATTCCACGCGCCCCAGAGTGCATCATGGTTAACCCCGTTTCCAGGCAAAATGGCTTGCTGGACCCGGCCCGGCGGACATGGTTTAGTACTCCCATCGAATTCGGGCCGGGCTCGGCCCCGGACCGCCGGTGGGGCCGCCAGGGGCGTGGCCGGCGGGGCGGCCGGGCCGGATATTCAGCGGGGACAGGATGGAAAAGCAGCGCCGGCTCAGCGACAAGATCATCATCGCCCACCAGCAGGCCTGCGAGGACGGCCGGCGGGACGTGGCCGATCTTCTGCTCCAATCCCTGGAATTGGCCGTTTCCAATGTCGGCGGCAAGGGGAATGTCGAGCACCGGGAATCGACCGAAATCCTGGAAGCGGCCTTCGAGCGCCACCATCAAGCCGCCAAGGCAGGCTGACCGATCTTCGGCGCCGGCCTCACAAGCCGTCGATCACCTCTTTCAACAAATCCTGAACCCGCATGGCGATACCGGCCAGGTTTTCATTTTCTATCGCCGACATGGAAGACACCGGATCGACCGCCGTAACCTCCACTTCGCCGCTGTCCAGCTCCTGCACCACCACATTGCACGGCAGCATGACGCCGATCTTGTTCTCCAGCGAAAGGGCCTCATAGGCGAAGCCCGGATTACAGGCGCCAAGGATGGTGTAGGGGTTGATCTGCTTGTCGATTTTTTCCTTCATCGCCTTCTGCACGTCGATGGTGCTCAGCACCCCGAAGCCCTTATCCTTGAGGGCCTGGGTAACGGTGTCGATGGCCTGGCCGAAGGGCTCGGAAATGGTCTTGGTGAAATAGTAAGTCATGGGTGTTTATCCTCGAATAACCAACAATTTGCTCAAATTTTCTCACGCTCCGCCCCGGTTGGCTTGCCTGGCCGGCAGGCCTGGCCTGCGCCGTCGCCCGGGGCACTGATATCATGTGGGCGGGAGAGAAAATCAAGGGCTGGCGGATGATTAATCCAGTCCCGGACGGGGGTTCGCGGTGATGAACCGTTTGTCCCTCATGGCGCGGCGGGGCCGCCGGGCAAACGGTTCAATCTGGCCGGAAAGTGCTCAAGACGCCGAAACCATGGCCGCCCTTGCGGTATTCATCCCGGGGCGGGCTGAACACGTCGAGCACCAGGGCGGCCTTGCCGCCGGTGCGGATGCCGTGGGCGACGCCCCCGGGCGTGAGCCAGAAGTCCCCCGCCTTCATGGCCACCTCTTCGCCCCCCTGGATGCGCACGCATTCCCCTTCCAGCAATACCCCCCACTGTTCCTGGGGATGGCTGTGGATCGCGCCTTCCGTATGGGGCTCGATTCGAACCACCGACAGCATGGCCTGCTCACCGGCGAAAATCCGGGTATTGATGCCTTCCGCCAGTTTCCGTTGGATGCCTTGTGTTTCGTCGTCGAGGTTGAAGACCCACTCGCCCGCCATGTCCATTCTCCCTTTCCCGTTCTTGCCGGCCCCGCGCCGGGTCAATTTAGCCTGGAAAAGTGTCCCTGTCGCCAGCCTGCCGGGGGGACGCGGAGGGAAAAAATCTGTTCTTGCGCCTTGGGATATGGCCCGCAAGAGGGTAAAATGCGGTTCGCCCGCCCGGAAAGTCCCGTGACCGGCCGGGAGAATTTTTTCCGTGGGGAATATGAGCCGATGACCCATCGCGTGGCCAAATTCCGGATCGGAGACATCGTCCGCCACCGGGTTTATCCCTTTCGCGGCGTCATTTTCGACGTCGATCCGGAGTTCGCCAATACGCAAGAATGGTGGGCGGCCATTCCCAAGGACGTGCGGCCCAAGAAGGAACAGCCCTTCTACCACCTGCTGGCGGAAAACGAGGAAACCACCTATGTCGCCTATGTTTCCGAACAGAACCTGCTGGCCGACGGCGGCGGCGGACCGGTCCGTCACCCGGATGTCGATGATTTTTTCAGCGGCATGGAAAACGGCCGCTACCGGCTATCCAACCACCACGCCAATTGACCGTTAACCATTTCTTTTTGATCGCAAAACTAAAATACAACCCAATTGCTGGGTAAAAGGAAGCTGGACCGGCATGGACCGGCCAGGGGAACCGTTAACCATGGAAGACCAATTTACCTGCGACCGGTGCCGGCTGTGGCAGCCCATAAGGTCGGTCAGGGGGAAAAAGTCGGTTCAGGAAAGGCGCGCCTCGCGGGGCATGTGCCGCCGCTACGCGCCCCAACCCAGCGCCTTCACCCAGCAATGGCCGCACACGGATAAAATCGACTGGTGCGGTGAATTCCTGCCCCGCACCAACGAACGCCGCCAGATCCGCAAGCCTGAAACGGCCGGCGCGGCCAAAAGAGCGATGTAAACCCGGGCGTGGCCGCTTTTCCCTTTTCCCTATAGGGATTGGGCCTAAATGGCGGCCAGGCGGTCCACGGAATCCTGCAGGCGGGTTTTGACCTGGGCGGCTTCGGCCAGGCGCTCGCGCT
>JAJRSS010000124.1 GCA_024278615.1 Alphaproteobacteria bacterium | reverse complement strand
GGTTCGATGTCCAGTGGCATCGCCACACTGGCCAATGGTTCCGCGTCCATCAAGGCTTGTCTCTCAGAGCCGCCCTTCACGCAATCGAAACCAGCGAATTCCTTCATCCTGTCTGATCAACCCCCTTCACCGGACGGACACTAATCATCTCCTCGAACTGATCAATGAAATACTCGACCTGGCCAGCATCGAAGCCGGAAAGATCAATCTTTCCATTAGCGAAGTTTCCCCCGCTCTGGTCATCGACGAATGCCTGACCCTGATCCAGCCCGTAGCCGATGAATACGGCATCAAAGTGAAAAACAAAGCAAATGGGAAACCGTTGCCCGAAGTCAGGGCGGATCATACCCGCTTCGTCCAGGTGCTGCTCAACCTGATCACCAACGCCATCAAGTACAACCGGGACAACGGCACGGTTATCGTCGACGGCAGGGTATTGAGTAAGGACTTGCTTCGGATCAGTGTTACGGACACGGGCAACGGAATACCCGAAGATAAAATGAAGGATCTGTTCGAACCCTTCAACCGGTTGGGCGTCGAAGCGACGAATATTGAAGGAACGGGCGTCGGCCTGACCATTACACGCCAGTTGGTGGAGCTGATGAATGGCGCCATGGGCGTCGACAGTGTTGTCGGAGCCGGCAGCACATTCTGGTTTGACCTGCCGATCACCAGCAGAACCGCTTCGCCAAAGCCGATCCCGCCAAGCAGCGAACCGATCCTGTTTCAGGCCGAGGGCCTGCTTTCAGAAGATGCGCCGCTGAAAGCACGATAAAAGGGAGTTAAAAAGCCACTGCCCTCAGGTCAAAATACGACAACCTCCCACAAGCCATTGATTCAAAAAAAACACATCGAACCCACGTGGGAAAATGGGATCATCTGAAAAATTTGTCATCATTTTCCTTTTTGGGGCCCCATTCACCCGCCTCCCTTTTCCATCCCGGTCCCGTTGAAAGCCGGGCACGACAAGGCAACCCGCAATTTCCAGGCTATCGCTGTTGCACCACGCATGGGGACGCTAACTAATATTCCAGCAGGTTTTTTACTTCACCCTCTGTCAGGGCGGAATCTTCTTCGTTTTCCCCGGACTCCTTGTCGGTTTCCCTGCGCAATGGGCCCTTGTAGTTGTTATCCTTTCGCCGGTGGCGACAAGGTCCGGTGTAATTCGGGGATTTCACGAAGGGCCGCGGATTCTCGATGGCGTTGACGATCCGCTTATACAACCCTTCCACCGACAGTGGCTTGGCGAGAAATTCCGTTACGCCGGCGTCGCGCGCCTCGGTAATCCGCTTCGCCTCGGTATGTCCCGAAACCATGATGATCGGGAGGTAGGGATTGGGGCTATCCTTGGATGTCCGCAACATTCTCGTGAGGTCAATTCCATCGAGGGGCGTCATCAGCCAATCTGTTATGATGAGGTCGGCATTAAAGACTTTCAAGGTCTTGAAGGCGTCAACCCCGTCTTCCGCTTCCGCGATATCCTTGACCCCCAAGGCGTGCAACACTTGCCGCACGATCATGCGCATGTTCCGGTTGTCATCGACAACCATCACCTTGAGTCTTTCCAGATTATAGGCGGTGAGCTTTTTCATTGCTGGAAGCAACCCCACGATCCCGAAAACCAAATTGACGGCCAATCTAATGCAGGTGGGGCCTGCTGAAGGTAAGTTCAACCTCGGTACCGGTTTTATCCTATCTTAAGACCCTACTTTGGTTTTGCCAAAATTTCCCGCTGATTCAAAGTATTAAATCGGGATTCCTCCTATTTGCCCGCAAGAAACCCAGTATTTCTCCAACTTCGGCCCAAAGGCTGGACCGGAGGCGGAGATAACATGCAGGACAGGCGGAACGAATACACGTTACCGGACAATGCACTGATTGCCGGAAAATACACTGGGATCAGATGACCTTGCGCAGCTCGACCAGGAAATTTTCCATCTCGCCGTCCAGGGTTTCGCCCTGCTTGGACAACTCGCCGGCAACTTCCAGGACTCGGCTGGTGGCCTGACTCGTTTCCGAGGAAGCAGTGGTCACGCCGGTAATGTTGGTCGTCACCTCCTGGGTCGCCGCTCCCTGTTCTTCGACGGCGGACGAGATGGCGGTGGTGATTTCGCTGATCTCCTGAATGATACCGGTGATGCCTCCAATGGACTTCACCGTGTCCTCGGTGGCGCCCTGAATGGCGGTCACCTGACTGGCGATGTCATCAGTAGCTTTGGCGGTCTGGGTGGCTAGGCTCTTGACCTCGGTGGCGACCACGGCGAAGCCTTTGCCCGCCTCGCCGGCCCGCGCCGCCTCTATGGTGGCGTTAAGGGCCAGCAGGTTGGTCTGGCTGGCGATGTCGTTGATCAGGTTGACCACTTCGCCGATCTTCTGGGCAGCGGCGGTCAGCCCTTTGACCTTTTCGTTGGAGCGCTCCGCTTCATCCACCGCGGAATTGGCAACGGTAGCCGAGCGAGTGACCTGCTGCGTTATCTCACTTATGGAGCTGGTCAGTTCCTCCGATGCGGCAGCGACGGAGGATGCCTGGCTGCTGGTTTCCTCGACCGTGGCGGCCATGGCTTCGGCGGTGGACTGCATTTCCGTCGCCGACAAAGTCACCGAATTCACTACGCCTTTCATGTGCCGTTCGAAATTATCGGCGACGGCGGTGAAATTCTTGATCTTGGTTTCCATGCCTTCCGTAGCCTGGTTGATCACCCGGCTGGAATCGCGAAAGGCACCCAACATTCCCTTTTCGGCGATGCGGCGAAAATATTTGCCATTGCTCACGTATTCCAGGCAGGCGGCGGACTCGCGGACAAAAGCGTCGGTACGGTCGATCATGTCATTGATGGCGAACATCAATTCTCCCAGATCACCTTGCTCACGGATATCGATGATGCGGGCTTCGAAGTCCCCTTCCGAAACCGCCTTGCAGACCTTGAGAGCCCTGGCGATGGCCTGGGCCGTGACTTCCGGCGAGTCCTTCGATTCCCCCACCGTGGTTTGGACGCTATTGCTCATGCCATTGGCTGTTGTTTTTCCAATACCAGGAAATGAACTGAAAAATGTTCTCATGGTGGCGCCTTCTTCCGATCACAGAGAGAAAACAAATTCATCGTAGGAAACATTTTTTTCCGTCAGCAGGTTGACCACCATGTCAAAAGCCGCATGCATGCCCGTCTTGCTGTTCTGGTGTTTCCGCTCCTCGGCGAGCAGGGAGTCATACAGGGGAACGATCTTTTCAGTAACGATCCCGCGGTCAGGAACCCGCCGGTTGGAGTGATATCCGATGATGTTGCCCGAACTGTCCAGGCTGGGCGTCACATGAGCCAGCACCCAGTAGTGATCCCCGTTTTTGGACCGGTTCACCACATAGGCGAATATCTCTTTCTTGTTCTCAACGGTGTCCCAAAGCAGCTTGAATATGCTGCGAGGCATTTCCGGGTGCCGGATCAAGCTGTGGGGCTGGCCCAGGCATTCCTTTTCCGTATAGCCGGCAAGGCGGAAGAAGACCCGGTTGCCATAGGTAATGCGGCCCTTCAGGTCGGTCTTGCTGACAATAATCTCATCGTCGTCAAAGTGGCGTTCGACGCCGGTCAAGGAAAGGTCGAGAGTGGCCATGTGGATACCTCCGGTACCAACTAAATCGGATTGAAGGCTTTTCGGCTGTAAAACGGGTAAGGAGCCAAGCAAGTGAAAGAATCAACTCCCTTTTTCAAAGCGCTAAAACTCTTCATTGCTTGGCTTTAAAAAATGCTGCCGGACTAGCAGGTTGAAAAATCGCCCATGGCCCTCCCCATTTTTTGTTCAGCTGCCGGGGCTCGTTGCACCTGATTGCGGATAGCTACATTTAGAAGAATTTTATTAACAAAATGAAAATACCGCCGCCGGCGTTACTGCATTCAAGCATGCAATAATACACCCGGATTGGAAAAGCATTCTCGGATCGGAAGAATATTGAATTTTTACTTATTCTAATTTTATATACACCAAGCAACCGGGTTCCATGGCAATGATATTCCTTCAAATCATTTACATGCGCCTTTAAGCCATATCTTGACGCCTGTTTACAGGATCCAATGCCGCGCAAAGACCATACTGGTCCCAAATCCAAAAGAAAGACGCCCATGACCCGCAAACAAAAAAGCGTCCCGGCGCCGGAAGGCCGGGTTTGGGAAATTATCGACAAGACCACTCCTTTCCGGGGGTATTTCCAAATTGACCGCTACCGCCTGAGGCACAGCCTGTTCGAGGGCGGCTGGAGCGGTGAAATGACCCGCGAAGTATTCGAGCGCGGCCATGCCGTATCCGTGCTTTTGTTCGATTCGGAGCGGGATGAACTGGTGTTCATCGAACAGTTCCGGCCCGGCGCCATGGCTGCCGCCGATTCCCCTTGGTGGGACAATGATTTCTCGCCCTGGCTGGTGGAGTGCGTCGCCGGCATCATCGGTGACGGAGAAACCCCGGAACAGGTGGCAAGGCGCGAAGCCATGGAGGAAGCGGATTGCCGGATCGGTAAACTGGTTCCCATCTGCCACTATTTGGTCAGTCCAGGCGGGACTTCGGAATCCATGTTCATTTACTGTGGCCAGGTAGACGCCAGCCATGCCGGCGGCATTCATGGTCTGAGCGAAGAGCACGAAAACACCCGGGTCCTGGTGACGCCGGTGAAAGAGGCGTTTGAGTGGCTGGATTCAGGCGCCATCCGCAACGCCATGACCTTGATCGCCATGCAGTGGTTCAGGGCCAATCATCAGCACTTGAAGGCTCAATGGCGCCCTTGATCGCCCATCGGCGCATCGCTAGTCTGCGGCCCAAGAACACACATTAATGGTAGCCCTTCATGGACATTCGCAACGGCCTTTTAGAAACGATCGGCAACACGCCCCTCATACGCCTTCCCCGGCTGTCGGAACAAACCGGCTGCGAGATCCTGGGCAAGGCGGAATTTCTCAATCCCGGCGGCTCGATCAAGGACCGCGCCGCCCTGTTCATCATCGAAGACGCGGAAAGGCGTGGGGCGCTGAAGCCGGGCGGATTGATCGTCGAGGGAACCGCCGGCAACACCGGTATCGGTTTGGCCCTGGTCGGCAACGCCAAGGGCTATCGCACGGTAATCGTCATCCCCGACACCCAAAGCAAGGAGAAAAAAAGCATGCTGCGGCTGTGCGGCGCGGAGCTGCGCGAAGTTCCCGCCGCCCCCTACCGGGACCCCAACAACTATGTGCACATATCGAAACGGCTGGCCGAAGAACTGGCCAAAACCGAACCCAACGGCGTGTTGCTGGCCGACCAGTGGGACAACACCGCCAACCAGCGCGCCCACGTAGAGGGCACGGGGCCGGAAATCTGGGAACAAACGGACGGCAAGGTCGATGCTTTTGTCTGTGCCGTAGGTACCGGCGGCACCTTGTCCGGAACGGCGATGGCCTTGCGGGAACGCAACAAGGACGTGGTCATTGGCATCGCCGATCCCATGGGCGCGTTCCTGTATGACTATTTCACCAAGGGTGAGCTTTCCGGCGAAGGTTCATCCATCGCCGAGGGTATTGGCCAGGTTCGCATTACCGGCAACCTGGAAGGCCTGGAAGTGGACGAGGCCTTCCAGATCCCCGACGAGGAAGCCATTCCCCACATCTTCGACACCTTGAAGCACGAAGGCCTGTGCCTTGGCCTTTCCACCGGCATCAATCTCGCCGGCGCCGTACGCATGGCCGAACGGATGGGCCCCGGGCACACCATCGTCACGATCCTCGCCGATGATGGCGCCCGCTACATGGATAAGCTGTTCAATCCTGCTTTCCTCAGGGAGAAAGGACTTCCCGTACCGGATTGGATGGAAGCGGCACAATAAGAATAATCCGAGCGAGGTATCCCATGGATTATGCAAACCCCGATGTCCTGGTCAGCACCGAATGGCTGGCGAAGCATTTGAACGCCCCCGACGTCCGGGTGGTGGACGCGTCCTGGCAATTGCCCGGTTCGGAACAAAATGCCCTGGAGGAGTTTGAAAACCTCCATATCCCGGGCGCCGTCTATTTCGATGTGGACGACATCGCCGATACGGACGTTGACCTGCCCCACATGCTGCCCAGCCCGGAAACCTTCTCCAGTAAGGTGCGCAAGCTGGGCCTGGGCGATGGCTTGAAGATCGTCGTTTACGACAGCAGTGGCGGCTACCTGGCCGCCGCCAGGGTGTGGTGGATGTTCCGGGTGTTCGGCCACGACGACGTGGCTGTCCTGAATGGCGGGCTGCCAAAATGGCAAGAAGAGAACCGCCCCTTGGAATCCGGCCCCGCCCGCCCCAGGGAACGGCACTTCACCGCCCGCATGGACAATACCCTGACCAGGGACCTGGGCCAGATCACCGCCAACCTGGAAAGCCGGCGGGAACAGGTGGTGGACGCCCGCAACCGCAGCCGCTTTTCCGGTACGAAACCCGAGCCCCGGCCGGCCAAGCGCTTGGGCCACATTCCCGGCAGCGTCAACCTTCCCATCGGAGCGCTCATGGACCCGGCCGACGGCTTTACCCTGCGCCCGGCGGACGATATCGCCGCCGCCTTCGAGCGGGCCGGGGTGGACCGCGGCAAACCCGTGATCGCAACCTGCGGCTCCGGCATTACGGCGGCCGTGGTGGCCTTGGCGCTATACCTTCTGGGCCACAAGGACGTCCCCGTGTATGACGGTTCCTGGGCCGAATGGGGCAACCGGGATGACACGCCGGTGGAAATCTGAACAAATCGAGCGTCGGCGGATGAAGAAAGACACACTGATCACCGAAGTGGGCCGCGACCCGGAGAAAAATTTCGGCGTCGTCAACCCGCCGGTCCATCACGCCTCGACCATTCTTTTTCCGACCATGGCCGAGCTGGAAGAGGCCTACCGGACACCCTTTGACGGGGTACGCTATGGGCGGCGGGGCACCCCCATTACCTTCGCCCTGGAAGAGGCGGTAACGGCGCTGGAAGGCGGCTACCGGGGCATCGCCATGCCTTCGGGAAGATCGGCCATTTCCACGGCATTGCTGGCCTTCCTTAAATCCGGCGGCCACTTGCTGATGGTGGACGCGGCCTATGAACCGACACGGGAATTCTGTGAAAACATGCTGCGGGGGTTTGGCGTCGAAGTCACCTACTACGACCCCTTAATCGGCAGCGGCATCGCCCGACTGATGCAGCCCAACACCAAGGTCGTGTACGTGGAATCGCCGGGCTCCCTGACCTTCGAGGTGCAGGACTTGCCGGCTATCGCCGAGGCCGCCCATGCGGCCGGCGCCATCGTCATCGCCGACAACACCTGGGCCGGCAGTTATTATTTCCGTCCCCTGGACCATGGCGCCGACGTGGCCGTCCTGGCGGGAACCAAGTACATCGTCGGCCATTCGGACGTCATGCTGGGCCTGGCGGTGACCACCGAAGAAACCTTCCTGGCGGTCAAGCAGGCCTCCCACGACCTGGGCACCCACGTCGCCCCGGACGATTGCTATCTGGCCTTGCGGGGGTTGAGGACGCTCGGCGTCCGCATGCCCCGGCACGAGGAAACGGCGCTGACCCTGGCCGGCTGGCTGGAGCAGCGGCCGGAGGTATGCAGGGTTATCCACCCGGCCCTTCCCAGTACCCCCGGACATGAGATCTGGAAGCGGGATTTTAGTGGTTCTTCAGGGCTTTTCAGCGTTTTATTAAATGATTACTCAAGGGAAGCCCTGGCGGCCATGCTGGACGGCATGAGGCTGTTTTCCATGGGCTACAGTTGGGGCGGGTTCGAGAGCCTGATGATCCCGGTCAAGCCGGAAGAAACCCGCACCGCCACCCGGTGGGCGACCGAAGGACCCATGGTCCGCATCCATGCCGGGCTGGAAGACCCGGAAGACCTGATCGACGATCTGGAAAAGGGCCTGGCCAGGCTCAGCGCCGCCTGAAGACGAGCCACCGTAAGGCAGGCTGGCTCAGCGCCTCAAGAAGGCGGGAACAACAGCGCCAAGGGCGAACAGGACCAGCGCCGCCACGACGATGGACGGCCCGGCCGGCGTATCGAAGCGGAACGATCCCCAAAGCCCTCCGGCCACGGACAGGGATCCGGCCACCGCCGACATCGCGGCCATCCCTTCCGGCGTCGCCGCCAAAGGCCTGACCGCCGCCGCCGGGATAATCAGCAACGCCGTAACCAGCAGGATTCCAACCATTTTCATGGCCAAAGCAACAACCACCGCCAGAAGCGCCATGAAGGCGAAACTCACCCAGGCGACGGGAACGCCTTCGACCCGGGCCAGTTCTTCATCCACGGCCGCCGCCAGCAGCGGTCGCCAAAGGAACAGCAGGGCAATCGCCACCCCCGCCCCGCAACCGGCGATCCAGGCCACGTCGCCCCAACTGGCCGATAAAATATCGCCGAACAGGATGGTCCTCAGGCCGGGCCCATAGCCGTTCGTCAGCGACAAAGCCACCAGCCCCAAGGCCAGGGCCCAGTGGGAGACTATGGCAAGAAGGGTATCGCTGGCATGGTTTTTTCCCCGTTGCAAGGCAACCAGGATCGCGGCGATGGCCAAGCCAATGAGAATCATGCCCGCATCGGCGGTAATCCCGGCCAGGTATCCGAGCGCGATGCCCAAGAGCGCACCATGAGCCAGGGTGTCGCCGAAAAAAGCCATGCGCCGCCAGGAAACGAAAGCCCCGAGCGGCCCTGATATCAAGGCGATCCCCATGCCGCCGAGCAGGGCCCGGATGAGAAAGTCATCCATCGCCTGGGTGTCCCGAATGACTTGGCGGGCCTTTCGTTATCGGCTCGGGCTCGCACCCTCCCCGCCCCGGCGGCCAGGGCGCCACCGTGCCGTCCGGATGGTGGCCATGGTCGTGATCGTGGTGATAAACGGCGAAAGCCCCTGCCGCCTGTCGGCCGAAAAGCGCCAGGTAAGCGGGATCCCGGGTGACAATTTCGGGATGTCCGGCGCAACAGACGTGGGTATTGAGGCATATCACCCGATCGGTGGCCGCCATGACCAAGTGTAAATCATGGGAAACCAGCAGCACACCGCACCCCCGGCGGTCCCGTATGTCCCCGATCAGGCGGTAGAGGTCGGCCTGTCCGGTAAAATCAACGCCCTGTGCCGGTTCATCCAGGACCAGCAGGTCGGGTCCACGCAACAAGGCGCGGGCCAGAAGAACCCGCTGCAATTCGCCGCCGGACAGGTCCTGGAATGGCTGTTTGCGCACCCTTTCCGCCCCAACTTCCTCGAGCACCGCACCGATGTTCAAGCCCCCGCCACGGCCGGGGACAGCCATGGCCAGGAAACGCTCAACGGTCAACGGCATGGCCCGGTCCAGGGAAAGGCGCTGGGGCATGTAGCCGATCCGCAGTCCCGGGCGGCGGTCGATCCGCCCCCGGCCGGGATGGAGCAATCCGAGCATGGCCCGGACCAGGGTAGTCTTGCCGGCGCCATTGGGGCCAATCAGGGTAACCACTTCGCCGGCGTGGACGTTCGCCTCGCCGACGGTAAGAATTAATCTGCCCCCGCGGACGACCTCCAGGCCCGAGGCGGCGATCAGGATGTCCACATTATTACCCACCGGCACCCCTAATCCTTCGCCCCGGCGCAATTCGGGCAAACCCCTTCGACCTCGATGGTTCGCCGGCCGACGGAAAACCCTGCTTCCGTGGCGCTGTCCTGGATGGCGTCATCAATGCGGGAATCATTAATTTCGGCGGCAAGGCCGCAGGACCGGCAAATCAGGAACTGGCCGGCGTGAGGATGATCGGGACCCGTACATCCGACATAGGCGTTAAGGTGTTCGATGCGGTGAACCATTCCCTGGGCGATAAGGAAATCCAACGCCCGATACACGGTAGGCGGCGCCGCGCCCTGTCGTTCATGACGCAGGGAAGCCAAAATCTCATAAGCCCCCATGGGCCGGTGCCCAATCCAGACCAATTCCAGAACTTTCCTCCGCAGCGGGGTCAGGCGCAGGCTTTTCCGGCGGCAATGCTCCGCCGCCCTGTCCAGGGCTTGGCCGACACATTCCCGGTGGTCGTGCCCCTCTCCCGGGAAACCTGGGACGCCACGGCAATCAACACCCACGGTCCGGCCTTTCTTGACTGATTAATGTAATAGTATAACATAACATTCCATGATCTCCAGCCGAAAATATCCTATATGGCCTTCCGTGTGGCCACCTTCACAGCCCGTGGGAACCAGCCGTTTGATAGTGTTGATTTTATTGCCCCTCGCCTGCCTGTTGTCGGTGATCCCGTCCGCCCTGGCGGCGGAAAAGGGCAACATCGTCGCTAGTATCAAGCCGCTGCATTCCCTGGTCGCCGGGGTCATGGCAGGCATCGGCGCGCCGGCCCTGCTGGTCAAGGGGACGGCTTCCCCCCATGACTATGCCCTGCGGCCCAGTGACGCCATAACGATCAACCGGGCCAGCCTGATCATCTGGACCGGCGGGGGCATGGAATCCTTTCTTGAAAAGCCCCTTGGCACCCTCGGAAAAAATGCTCGCAAAATCGACGTGTCGGGAATTCCCGGCGTTTCCCTGCTGCCCCTACAGGGAGGCAACGGCGTCAACCTCCATCTTTGGCTCGATCCAGGCAACGCGGGCGCCATCGTCACCGCCGTATCCAGGACCCTGGCTGAAATTGACCCCGCCAACCGGCGGGCTTACCTGCGAAACGCGGGCCGGGTACTGAACCGATTGGAGAACCTGGACGGGAAACTCCGTTCCCGCCTATCCCCGGTTTCGTCACAACCGTTCGCCGTCTACCACGATGCTTATGCCTACCTGACGAAAAGGTACCAATTGAATTTCATCGCCGCCCTGACCGATCAGGCGGAAAGACCGCCGGGGGCCAGGCGGGTAGGTAAATTCCGCAAATCTATTGAACGGGCGGGGGCCAGGTGTTTTTTCATGGCGCCCGATACGCCCGCCAAATCGGTCCACGGGATGATCGCCGATACCGGGATTCGTATTCGTGTTCTGGACCCGGTCGGATACAATCTGCGGCCGGGGCCCGATCTGTATTTTCGCCTCATGGAGAACCTGTCCCGGTCCATGGCCGGCTGCCTGAGCCGGCAGGCCGGTGGTTGACGGAGTTTCGCCAAAGACGGAATTTGACAGGTCACGCCGGGAGGAAAACGACTCATGAACGACAGCTTGAATTCGATTGTGGAGGCCATACGATTCAACAGCGATGGCCTGGTCCCCGCCATTGCCCAGCAGTTCGACACCGGCGAGGTGCTGATGATGGCCTGGATGAACCGGGAGGCGGTTGTCGAAACCCTGAGCAAGGGCAAGGTCTGTTATTGGTCCCGGTCGAGGGGCGCTCTGTGGCGGAAAGGCGAAACCTCGGGACAGGTTCAGGCGCTGAAAGAATTTCGCTGGGATTGCGATGGGGATACGGTGCTGTTGCAGGTCGACCAGAAAGGCGTCGCCTGCCACACCGGAAGGCGCAGTTGCTTCTTCAATGCCCGCCGGCAAGGCCGGGCGGTTGTTATCCAGGAAGTAACGGTGGACCCCGCCGATCTTTACGGCTCTGATGCCAAAGAGCGGCGACAATGACCCTATTGAATGCGCAGGCCAACCATTCGCTGGGCCATGTAACCCTGCAACAGACCAAACGCCGTGTCATCGATATCGAGAAAACTGACCACCAGTTGTTTGATGGCGGGATCGACCCGAACCACACGGGCCCGAATCTCGACCGGGTTCATCTTGCCGTCATCGGTGCCGATTTCAATAACATTGAAAAGGGCTCCCGAGGTCAATTTCCCCTCATACCCTTCGATCAGAAACCCGCCGAGACTCCAGTTTACGGCGGAGTACGTCGCTCCTTCGAAGGTAACGAAAATAACGGGGCTGCCGCCCCGCTCGTGCCGGCGGTTTTCTTTTGACAAGTAGTCCGAGTTGCTCACGGCGTTCGCTTTTCTCCGGGCGTTCTATTCACTTCCGATCCTTGACCGGAGCCGGTTGAAACCTTCCGGCTATTCGAATTGGACCCCATATAGATCAACAATGACAAGTGATTATAGCAAATATTGAAAAATTACCAAATTGGCCGCCAATTTTCTTTTTTCGCCCTTTCGCGCCCGTTGGGGGCCGGAATGGCGAAAAAGGATGACGGCCGTCACATGGCATGGGCCCTGTAAACCTGTTAACCTTGCCTTGTTACGGGTTATTTTCGGAGTTGGATATGAAGTCATTTCGCCTCTCTGTCATCCTGGCCGCCCTGACCATCGGGCTTACCGGCCAACCGGCATCCGCCCAGCAAGACGACGATACCTACGACCAGAAAACCATCCTTGAGGCGACCGAAGGTTTTTTTGGCGAGACCACCAAGGGCCTGGCCAAGGTCATACAGAAAGTATTCGAAGATCAGGGCCGGCCGAACGGGTATATCGCCGGCGAGGAATTCAGTGGCGCCATCGGTATCGGCCTGCGCTATGGCAAGGGAACCCTGCACAGGAAAAGCGGCGAAACCCTGCCCGTGTTCTGGCAGGGGCCGACCATCGGCTTCGACATTGGCGGCAACGCTTCCAAGGTCTTCACCCTTATCTATCACATGAAGAAAAGCACGGAGGTTTACCAGCGCATACCCGGGGTCGAGGGCACCTACTACTTTATTGCCGGGGTTGGGGTGAATTACCAGCAGAGCGGAAACCTGATCCTGGCGCCGATCAGGACCGGCGTCGGCCTCCGGGGGGGAGTGAACATCGGATATTTGCACTACAGTAAGGAACATTCTTGGCTGCCCTTCTGATCCGCCTCGCCGACGCATTACGCCGCCGGGGGAGGAGCATTCCGCCGGCGCTGGCCCTTTTGCTATTCGCCGCCACGGGGGCCGCGGCCGAAGAAATCGGCAGCGTGGATACAGTGTTCAAATTCCTGGGCCCGGACCACAAGATCGTTATCGAGGCTTTCGACGACCCCAAGGTCGAAGGCGTGGCCTGCCACATTAGCCGGGCCAAGAAGGGTGGTATTTCGGGCGCCCTGGGATTGGCGGAAGATCCATCGGACGCTTCCATCGCCTGCCGGCAGGTGGGCCCGATCAGGATCGCCGGCGACCTCGAGCCGGGCGAGGAGGTATTCACGAAGAAAACCTCCATCATCTTCAAGACCCTGCATGTGGTCCGCTTTTTCGACAAGCGCCGGAATGTCCTGATTTATCTGGTCTATAGCGACAAGCTGATTGAGGGCAGCCCGAAGAACTCCATTTCAACCGTTCCCATCATGCCCTGGCGGGCGCAATAGCGGCGCCCTTCCGGCATTATTCACAGGGCCTTGATTTTATTTACTTATCCTGTGACCCCCATCACAAGGATTTTCATTCCCGGAGCCTATGATGCCGCAATGGGAACATTGGCGGGGCGCTTCGACAACCTTCGGTTGGCCGTCCGCCACACGCAGGAAAATCAATCGTTGCCCCTATTGTTACCCTGGGAGCTTGGATCATGACCATTGAAGCCGTTTCCACACAGGCCTTGGAGGCTTCCCGGCTCGTCCGTCAGGACACCGGAGTCCAACGGGAACAGGATAGACAGATCAACGAAGACGCCCACCGGGCCGAAACCGAACGGGACATTGCCCGGTCCAGCGACGCCAACCGCGGCCGGACCCTGGATATTTCCGCCTAGCAGGAAGCCGAAAACTTGCCAGGAATTCCCGCCCCGCTTTCCGCCGGGAGGAAACCTTGCAGGATGCGGAATTGGCGCGCCCTGCAGGACTCGAACCTGCAACCTTCGGATTAGAAATCCGATGCTCTATCCGGTTGAGCTAAGGGCGCCCGGTCAAGACTATCCCACCGCCTTGTAGCCGAAATTATCGGCATAATTCTTCTTGCGAAAACGCCGGATTTCCGGGGTTTGCACACGGTACGTCAGGCCGCTCTTGCGGGCGAAGCTTTCGGCCCCATCCAGGGTGTCGAATTTGATCCGCACCTGGCCCCGGGTATCGGAAGACCCGACCCAGCCCATCAGCGGGTCGGTGAATTTGGCCCCCCTGGACTCGAATTCCAGCACCCATTTCTGGGCGCCGGCCCGGCCCGATTGCATTGCCGTTTTGGTGGGTTGATAGATGCGGGCGTCGGTCATGGGCTTACCTCCGGCAATCCTTGAAAAGGCCCCGAAAAAGGGTCCAATGTGGTCGGGGAGACTGGATTCGAACCAGCGACCCTCTGCTCCCAAAGCAGATGCGCTACCAGGCTGCGCCACTCCCCGGCGGTTGAATTGCCTGGTTTCTAGGCGTTTTGGAAGGTAAGCGCAACCATGGTGGTGGCGTGGAAAGGTGGGCCGCCTGCAAGATAGGGGACCAATCTGGCGAAAAACGCCCGAAACCGCGCCGCCGCCCATACAGGCCTGTTTTCCGGGCTGTATTTATGACCAATGACCTTTATTAATATGGCCCATAACCTTTCGCGGCGTGGCGGCGGGTATGTCTTCCGGAGTATGCTTCTCTATGCACCCCCCTAAATCTGTCCTTGTTACCGGTGGCGCCGGCTATATCGGCAGCCACACGGTCCTCGCGTTTCAAGATGCCGGAGATTCGGTCGTTGTCTTGGACGACCTTTCAAATGGACGCCGCGACGCGGTTCCCGAAGACGTTCCATTCGTCGAAGGAAACGCCGGGGACTCAAAATTGTTGGGTGAAGTCTTCCAGCAGCACGGTGTCCATGCCGTTATCCATTTCGCCGGCAGCATCGTCGTTCCTGAATCCGTTTCCGACCCGCTGAAATACTACTTCAACAATACATCCGTCAGCCGCAACCTGATCCAGGCCTGCGTGGAACACGGGGTGAAGAATTTCATTTTCTCGTCCACCGCCGCCGTTTACGGCAATCCCAGCCGCGTCCCCGCCCGCGAAGACGACCCTACCGAACCGATTAATCCTTACGGCGCTTCCAAATTGATGACCGAGCGTATCCTGATCGATACCGCGGCCGCCCACGATTTTCGATATGCCGCCCTTCGATACTTCAACGTCGCCGGCGCCGACCCCCAGTTGCGAACCGGCCAATCGACCCCCAACGCCACCCATCTGATAAAGATCGCCAGCGAAGTGGCCGCCGGCAAGCGCGATTTCATGGAAGTCTTCGGCGATGATTACGATACCCCCGACGGGACATGCATCAGGGACTATATCCACGTCGCTGACCTGGCGAACGCCCATGTGGCGGCCTTGGGCTATCTGGATGCCGGAAACAACAGCGTTATCGCCAACTGCGGATACGGCCAGGGCTTTTCAGTCCGCGAGGTCCTGGGCGCGGTTGAAAAGGTCTCCGGAACCACCATCGATGCCCGAATCGCCCCCCGCCGGCCTGGCGACGCAAAGGAACTGATCGCGGATTCAGGTAGAATACGCCGATTGTTCGACTGGGATATACGCTACGACGATTTGGAATTCATCGTTAAGACTGCCATGGATTGGTAAAGAAAATTGACCGGCTAGTAATGGCCCGGCTGCAGGCCGTTTTGTAAACGCAATCATAATAGTTTCTGTTTAACCCTAGGGCATTATGAAAATTCTTGTCACCGGAAGCGCCGGATTCATCGGCAACGTCATCGCCAAGGAATTGCTGGAGCGTGGCGACGAGGTATTGGGGATCGACAACCTCAATCCCTATTACGATGTGGCGCTGAAGGAAGCCCGGCATGAACGGCTTGCCAAGTACCCCGGTTTTTCGACCTTCCATGAAAACCTGGAGGACAAGAACGCCATCGCGCGGATTTTTTCCGATCATCGGCCCGACAGGGTGATTCACCTGGCCGCCCAGGCCGGTGTCCGATACAGCCTGGAAAACCCCCACGTCTACGTGGACAGCAACATAACCGGCTTTCTCAATATCCTGGAAGGGTGCAGGTATACCGGCGTCAGTCATCTGGTCTATGCGTCATCCAGTTCGGTGTATGGCGCCAATACGCAAATGCCCTTTTCGGTCCACCACGCGGTGGATCACCCGATCAGCCTGTATGCCGCCACCAAACGGGCCAACGAATTGATGGCTCACACCTACAGCCATCTTTTCGGGCTGCCGGTGACCGGCTTGCGCTTCTTTACCGTTTACGGCCCATGGGGGCGGCCGGACATGGCGCTGTTCCTTTTTGTCAAGGCCATCGATGAAGGAAGGCCCATCGACGTCTTCAACGAAGGCCGCATGAAGCGCTCCTTCACCTACATCGACGATATTGTCGGCGCGGCGGTTCGTACGCTCGACCTGACCCCCAAAGCGGCCCCGGCGGCGGACAGACCTGACCCGGCCGTCAGCCGCACGGCGCCTTTCCGGATATTCAATATCGGCCACGGCGAGCCCGTGGAACTGATGCGCTATATTGAAATACTCGAGGACGCCTTGGGCAAGAAAGCTGTTTTGAATATGCTGCCCCTCCAGCCTGGGGACGTTCCGGCCAGCCACGCGGAAACCAAGGACCTTGAGGAGGCCGTCGGATTCGAGCCGTTGACACCCGTGGAAGTAGGGATCCGGCGCTTCGTTGAATGGTACAGGGATTTCTACAAAACCTGACCATGAACCCAAAAAACAGGATTGCAGCATGAATCATGATCGTCGTGTTTCCGTGATTGGCCTCGGCTATGTCGGGCTGCCGATTTGCGTCGCCTTCGGCCGAACGGAACCGGTTATAGCCTTTGATATCGACCCGTCCCGGACCCGGGAACTGGCCGAGGGCAAGGACCGAACCGGTGAAGTCGGCGCCGATGACCTCGCCGCCGCCGATCTTCGCCTGACCACCGACGCAAGCGACC
Organism: Alphaproteobacteria bacterium; assembly: GCA_024278615.1. Taxonomy (GTDB): domain Bacteria; phylum Pseudomonadota; class Alphaproteobacteria; order Rhodospirillales; family 2-02-FULL-58-16; genus JAJRSS01. Next base: position 6,052 of record JAJRSS010000124.1, on the reverse strand, counting down.
TTTGCCAGGCGGACTTCCACATCGTGACCGTGCCCACGCCTATTGACGAAATCAACAAACCCGACCTTTCGGACCTTCTTTCGGCGACCAAAACTGTCGGCGGCCAGTTGAAGAAAGGCGATATCGTCGTTTTCGAATCCACCGTTTACCCGGGATTGACCGAAGAGGAGTGCGTGCCGATCCTGGAAGCGGAATCGGGCCTGGTGTTGGGGGAAGACTTCGGTGTCGGCTATTCGCCGGAGCGTATCAACCCGGGCGACCTGGAACACCGGTTCGAAACCATCGTCAAGGTGATCTCGGCCAACGACGCGGAAACTCTCGATGCGCTGGACCGGGTTTACGGCTCCGTCGTCAAGGCGGGCTTGCACCGCGCCAAGGACATCCGGACCGCCGAGGCCGCCAAGGTGATCGAAAACACCCAGAGGGACCTGAACATTGCCTTCATGAATGAACTGGCCCTGATCCTGGATGCCCTGGGCATGGATACCCAGGACGTTTTGGCGGCGGCCGGTACGAAATGGAACTTCCTGCCCTTCTCGCCGGGTCTGGTCGGCGGCCACTGCATTGGGGTCGATCCCTACTACCTGACTCACCGGGCTGAAATGGCGGGCTATCATCCCCAGGTCATTCTCTCCGGCCGGCAGATTAACGACAATGTGGGATTCCATATCGCCAGAAAAGTCATCGCCTGGTTGAAGGACAATGTTCAAAACGACAAGCCGAGGGTGACGGTCCTGGGAATCACCTTCAAGGAGAATGTTCCGGATATCCGAAACACCAAGGTCATCGATATTATCCGCACCCTGGACAAGGCCGGCGTGGAGGTGCAGATCCACGACCCCTCGGCCGACCCCAGGCACGCCAAAGCCCACTATTCGTTGGATTTGAAGCCTTTCGATAAAATGGAACCGGCGGATGCCGTGGTGCTGGCGGTAGCCCATGCCGAATACCTGGACGGCGGCTGGCCGCTGATCTCGGGCTTGCTAAAGAATGGCGGAGGCTTCGTCAGCGATGTCCGCTCCAGCCTGGACCGGACGCAAAAGCCCGAAGGGATTATGCTTCACCGATTGTAACACCATCGCCCCGCCCCCTGCCCCGCCTCCCGGGGGCCTACTTGCCGGCCCGAATTCTTTTTTTCAGGCTCTCGACCACCCGTTCCGCCGTATGGCCGTCCCAAAGGTCGGGCCGGCGGCCCGACGGCCAATCCCCGGCCATCGCCCGTCCAACCGCGTCGGCGATGCCGTCGGGTTTGACCAACCGGTTGCTGCCCTCGGTCAGGGTGATCGGCCGCTCGGTGGTTTCCCGGACCGTGATACAGGGGATATCCAGGTAGGTGGTTTCTTCCTGAATGCCGCCGGAATCGGTAATCGCCAGGCGGCATGAACAAACCAGGCTCATGAAGTCTATGTACCCCAGGGGGTCCACCAGGTTGATCCCGGCGGTGGCTTGCAGGGATTTAAGCAGGCCGAATTCCTTCAGCCGCGACCGGGTGCGGGGATGGACGGGAAAGATCAACGGCAATTGTCCAGCCGCCGCCGCAAGCTGCCCGGTCAATGTTTTCAGCGCCGGGCCGGTGTCCACGTTTACCGGCCGATGCAGGGTCACAATGCCATACTCCCGGGACGCCAGTCCAAACCGTTTGGCCGTCCCGGCTTCCTCAATGGGGCGGCGAAGCATCTCGAAGGAATCGATCATGATGTTGCCGACCCGTTCGATGCGTTCCGCCGCCACGCCTTCGGCGTTCAGGTTTTCGTCGCCGTCGGGCGAAGGCGTCCACAAAAGGTCGGCCAGGGAATCGGTAACGATGCGGTTGACTTCCTCTGGCATGGTGCGGTCAAAGCTGCGCAATCCCGCCTCCAGGTGGGCGAACGGAATACCCAGCTTGGCCGCCACCAGGGAAACGGCCAAAGTGGAATTCACATCGCCGACGACGACGATCCAATCGGGCCGGCGCTCCAGGCAGATGCGTTCATAGGCGACCATGACCCCCGCCGTCTGTTCGGCGTGGGTACCGCTGCCGGCGCCCAGGTGGAAATCCGGCTCCGGCATACCCAGGTCGCGAAAAAAGGCATCGGACATGCCGTGGTCATAGTGCTGGCCCGTATGGACCAGGAGCGGCCGGCACCAGCGTTCGTCCCGCAAGGCGCGAAGCACCGGCGCCACCTTCATGAAATTGGGCCGGGCGCCGGCGATGAAATGAATTTAAGCCGATGGCCTGGGTAATGGCGTGCTCAAAACTTACTCTTATCCTCCATCGCCGAAAATGCCGTGAATAACCCGGTCTCCCGGCTTCAGTCCCAAACGCGCCGCCGTGCCCGCCGCCACCTCAAGCACCGCCCGGGCAGGGGCCGCGGACTGTATGGTCCGCAAGGACAGGGGCTCGGTCTGGTAGCCGATATTGATGATACGACCATCGGCACCGATGAACAGCATGTCCAGGGAAACGTACGTGTTCTTCATCCACATGGCGACCGGCTGGGGGCGGCCGAAATCGAACAACATGCCGGAACTGGGCGCAAGGGTACGGCGATTTTGCAGCCCTTGCATCCGTTGATGGTCATTCACCGCCATTTCGACGGTGAAACGAAACCGTCCTTTTTCCGTCACGATGGTTACTTCGGAGGTGGCGAATCGCGGCGGTTCGGCGGTTTCCGCCAAGCCGGAAAGCAGGGCAAGGAAAATGGCGGCAAAGAGAATCGGGTAGCGGAGGAGTAAACCTGCCGGTATGGGAAGCCTAGTGCGCATCATCATCCTTCCATAGAGCAAACCCCATTGCAGACCAAGGGTGCTGAAACCACCCATTGGACCATGTATAACATTAACAAAAGAATTTTATATTTTGAATTTTCATTATTTTCATCGCTCCCTCCCTGTGAAAAAACACCACCCATGCCCGGCCTGACGCCGGCACCACCGGCCGCCCAATTCCAAGCAACCGCCGCACAGAAACACTCTTCAAAATAAAAGCCCAAAATGGGCCGTTTTTTCTGGTCAGTCCCCCTTGGTGAATTTACCTTGTGGGTTAACTTACGAAGGCCACCCCCGCCGGACCCGCCGGCCCAGGGCAAGGCTGATAACGGGAAGGGATCAAGGGTGCTGCGCGCGTTCAGCCTGGGGTTTGTCCTGCTGGTTCTCTGGGGCCTGTTGTCGGGCTTGATGGAACCGTTTCTGATGGCGCTGGCCGTGGCTTCGGTCCTAGTCGTCGTGCTTATCTCCCGACGCATGGACGTCATCGACCATGAAGGCCACCCCATCCAACTGGGCTGGCGTTCGATTTTCTACTGGCCGTGGCTGTTCTGGGAAATTCTCAAATCCAACCTACTGATAGCGCGGGTGATCTTGGGCCAGCCCATGCCCATCCTGCCGGCCGTCATCAAGGTCAAGGGCAGCCAAAAAAGCGAACTGGGCCATGTGATTTACGGCAATTCCATCACCCTGACGCCGGGCACCGTGACTATCGGCCTTGAACGGGGGGAACTGACCGTCCATGCGCTGACCAAGGGAACAGCCGACGATCTGAAATCCGGCGGCATGGACCGCCGGGTCACGGCGATGATGGGCGACGAGAAAAAGTACGCCGCCGGCGCCGGGGGAGGCGAGCCATGATCTATGGCGCCACTGTCGCCGCCCTGCTGGTGATCATGGGCCTTTCATTGGTTCGCGCCTTCAAGGGCCCCACCGTTTATGACCGCATGGTCGCCGCCAACACCTTCGGCACCCTGACCGTGATAACGCTGGCCGTTTACGGCTTCATGCGCGGCCGGCCCGAATTTCTGGACATCGCCCTGGTTTACGCGGTGATCAATTTCATCGGCACCATCGCGGTGGCCAAGTTCGTCAAGTTCAGCCATCTGGGCCACCCGGCCGGCGATGACCACGGGGGGGATATTTAACGGTGGACCTCGATCTGGCCGGTAACTTGGTCATCTGGGATATGATCGGTTGGGCACTGATGTCGGCCGGCGCTTTGTTTGCCGCCATCGGCGTCATCGGCATCATCCGCCTGCCCGATGTTTTCACCCGCATGCACGGCGCCGGCATGGTCGATACGGGCGGCGCCGGGTTGATCCTGCTGGGACTGATGGTCCAGGCCGGCCCGACCCTGGTGACGGTTAAACTGATCCTCATCGCCGCTTTCATCTTCTTCACCAGCCCGGCAGCCACCCACGCCGTCGCCCGCGCCGCCCTCAACGGCGGTGTCACGCCGCTGGTGGAAAAAGGCACGGATCACAAGAAAACAAAGGCCCGCGAAAAGGGTGGGGACGGTAAATCATCGACAACTTGATTCACTACGTCCTGCTGATCTTCATGGCCGTTGTCGCCCTTGGCCTGGCGCGGCAGCGGAACCTGTTCGCCGTGGTCATTTTGTTCGGCATCTACAGTTTTACCGCCGCCCTGCTGTATGTAGTCATGGATGCGGTGGACGTGGCCTTTACCGAGGCCGCGGTGGGTGCCGGCATTTCCACCGTACTGATGGTCGCCACCCTGGCTCTGACCAGCACCGAGGAAAAACCGGCCACCTGGCGGGTTTGCCCCTTGCTCGTGGTCACTCTGACCGGCGCGGTGCTTATCTATGGCACCCTGGACATGCCCCGGTACGGCGATCCCAGCGCTCCCATCCATCAACATGTGGCCCCCCATTACATCGAAAAATCTGCCGCTGAAGTCGGCCCACCCAACATCGTGACCTCGGTGCTGGCCAGCTACCGGGGATACGACACCCTGGGCGAAGTGATCGTCATCTTTACCGCCGCCGCCGGGGTGCTGGTGCTGCTGGGCCGCTATCGGCCGAAAAAGAGACGTGTGCCCAGCCGCAAGGATCAAGCGGTGGCAAGGAAGACAACGACGAGAAAAGCGGCGGCAAGGAAGGCAAGTTCCCCATGATGGTGTACAAGTCCATCCTCCGGGTCAGTTCCAAGCTGCTGATCCCGCCGATCCTGCTGTTCGCCCTTTATGTCCAGTTCCACGGTGATTTCGGGCCCGGCGGCGGCTTTCAGGCCGGCGTTATCTTCGCCAGCGCCTTCATTCTCTATGCCCTGATTTTCGGTATCGATACCGCCCGGCGGGTGGTCACGGGATGGGCCGTGCGCCTGCTGTTGGCCGGCGGCGCGCTGTTGTATTCGGGAGTCGGCGTCGCCGGCCTGGTCCTGGGCGGCAACTACCTGAATTATTCAGTTTTGGCCGACGATGCGCTGGTTGGACAGCATCTGGGAATCTTTTTGGTCGAGTTTGGCGTCGGCAGCGTCGTCGCGGCGGCCATGATCACCATCTTCTTCACCTTCGCGGGTTATAGAAATTCCCCGGGAGAATCATTGCCCGAAGAATCCGGGCCGGAAGAAGATTGAGCCATGGAAGCCCTCGGACTCTTTAACTATTGGGTGGTGGTGTTCCTGATGATGACCGGTTTCTACGTGGTCATCGCCCAAGGCAACCTGATGAAAAAGATCGTCGGCCTCAATATCTTCCAGGTGGCGGTGTTCGTATTCTACATTTCCATGGCCAAGGTGAAGGGCGGCACGGCACCCATCCTGGCCGACGGCATTGAGGTCTATTCGAATCCCTTGCCCCACGTTCTCATCCTCACCGCCATCGTCGTCGGCGTCGCCACCACCGCCCTGGGCCTGGCGCTGGTGGTGCGCATCCGCAAGGCTTACGGCACCATCGAGGAAGACGAAATCCAATCCCTGGAGGATGACTCTTGATCGCCGATCACCTGCCTATCCTTCAGGTCGTCATTCCCCTGATGGCGGCGCCCGTGGCCGTGTTGCTGAGGCGTCCCCTGCCGGCGTGGAGTCTCGCCCTGGTGGTCAGTTGGGTCAGCTTCGCCATTGCCCTTTCCCTGTTGTTCCAGGTGTTGGATGGCGGCACCATTTCCTACAGCCTGGGCGATTGGGCGGCGCCGTGGGGAATTGAGTACCGCGTCGACAGGGCAAGCGCCCTGCTGCTGGTGATCGTTACCACCATCGCCGCCGTGACCCTGCCCTTTGCCCGGTTGAGCGTCGGGAAGGAAATCCCGGCCGAACGCATATACCTGTTCTACACCATGTTCCTG
>JAJRSS010000123.1 GCA_024278615.1 Alphaproteobacteria bacterium | reverse complement strand
GGCCCGAACCATCATCGATTCCACCAAAGTCCCCCTGTTGCCCCCGGGCATGGTGGCGTTCATCAAGCGCCGCCTCAAGGAAGGCGCCGGCCTGGCCTTGATGACGCTGGCCGCCGCCTTTTTCCTGGCGCTGGCCTCCTATACGCCGGGGGACCCCTCCATCAACAGCGCCACCGACGGCGCCGCCGCCAACCTGATGGGGGTGGGCGGCGCCTATACGGCCGACCTTTTGCTCCAGCTTCTGGGGCTGGCCGGCGCCATTCCCGGCCTGGGGCTGGCCGCCTGGGGCTGGCGCATCGCCCACAAGGACGCGATTACCCGGTTCTGGCTGCGGGCCATCGCCGGCATCTGTTCCATGATCCTGATCGCCATCAGCCTGAGCCTGTTGCCGGCCCCCGGCGAATGGCCCTTGATCACCGGCCTCGGCGGGGCCCTGGGCGCCCTGATTACGGAGAACATGGCAACCCTGACCCAGGGATGGGGCGTCGGGCTGGGACCGGTGCTGATCGGCGGCACCAGCGGCGTCCTGGGCCTGGCGGCCCTGGTCTTCGCCCTCGGCCTTACCCGTACCGATAGCAAAGGCGTCTGGCGGGCCATGGTCCGGGGCGCCATCCTGGGCCGGCGGGGATACCACTGGGGCCGCGGCGCGGTGGAAGGACTGGCCGCCCGCCGCGAGCGCATAGAGCCTATTCTCACCGCCACCTTCGGGCCGCCGCTTGATTTCGAGGACGGGGATTTCGAAGACGGGAATTCCCAAGACCGGCCGCCGCCGCCCCGTGGCCGGCGGGCGGTAACGGCGGCAAGGCCGGGATTGGTGGCGCCCAAGGCGCCCAAAACCAAGGCCGGCCGGCGGGCCAGGGCCCAACGCCAGGGGCGCCTGAAGCTGGGGCTGGGGTCCGACTATGACTATCCGCCCCTGGATCTTCTACAGCCGTCACCGCCGCCGGTGAACAGAGGAAGCATCAATCAGGAATCCCTGAAACAAAACGCCCTGATGCTGGCCGGCGTGCTTGAGGATTTCGGCGTTCGCGGCGAGATCGTCAAGGTCCGGCCCGGGCCGGTGGTCACCCTTTATGAACTGGCGCCGGCGCCGGGCACCAAGACCAGCCGCGTCATCGGCCTGTCCGACGATATCGCCCGTTCCATGAGCGCCGTATCCGTGCGCGTCGCCGTGGCGCCGGGCCGCAATGTCATCGGCATCGAGCTTCCCAACGCCAAACGGGAAATGGTTCACCTGCGTGAGTTGCTGGCTTCGGAGAAATTCGAGCGCGCCAGCGGCAAGCTGACCCTGGCCGTGGGCAAGGATATCAGCGGCGCGCCGGTGCTGGCCGATCTGGCGCGCATGCCCCATCTGTTGATCGCCGGCACCACCGGTTCGGGCAAGTCGGTGGGCATCAACACCATGATCCTGTCGCTGCTGTATCAACTGCCGCCCGATGAGTGCAAGTTCATCATGATCGACCCCAAGATGCTGGAGCTTTCCGTGTACGACGGCATCCCCCACCTGATGGCGCCGGTGGTCACCGACCCGGCCAAGGCGATTACGGCGCTGAAGTGGGGCGTGCGCGAGATGGAGGAACGCTATCGCGCCATGTCCCACCTGGGGGTGCGCAACATCACCGGCTACAACAACCGCCTGGCCGAAGCGGTGAAGAAAGGCGAAACCCTGACCCGGCGCGTGCAGACCGGTTTCGACGAAGACGGCAAGCCGGTAATGGAAGACCAGCCTTTGAGCATGGAGCCCCTGTCCTACATCATCGTCGTCGTCGACGAGATGGCCGACCTGATGATGGTCGCCGGCAAGGAAATCGAGGCGACGGTGCAGCGCCTGGCGCAGATGGCGCGGGCCGCCGGCATTCATTTGATCATGGCGACCCAGCGGCCAAGCGTCGATGTCATTACCGGCACCATCAAGGCAAACTTCCCCACCCGCATCAGCTTCCAGGTGACGTCGAAGATCGACAGCCGCACCATTCTGGGCGAACAGGGAGCCGAACAGCTTCTCGGCCACGGTGACATGCTTTACATGGAAGGCGGCGGCCGCGTCACCCGCGTGCACTGCCCCTTCGTCTCCGACGAGGAGGTGGAGGAGGTGGTCCGCCACCTGAAGGCCCAGGGCGAACCCGATTACGTCGAAGAGGTGACCGAGGAAGTGGACGACACCATCGGCGGCCCGCCGGGCGGCGGCCCGCCGGGCGACGCCCTGTACGATCAGGCGGTGGCCCTGGTCGCCCGCGAAGGCAAGGCGTCAACCAGCTTTATCCAACGGCACCTGCAGATCGGCTATAACCGCGCCGCGCGGATCATCGAGACGATGGAGAAAGAAGGCGTGGTCAGCAAGGCCAACCGGGTTGGCCGGCGCGAGGTGCTGATCGGCAGCCATTGACCCTGGGGGAAAGCCGTATTTCACCATATTTCATAGGACCCCCATGACCTCTCCCTTGTAACTGGTCTCAATTTCTCCATATCCTGGGAAGCCATGTTTAATCGCCTGACGCAATTCTTCTCCGCCGCCCTTGTCGGGATGACGGTACTTTCTTTTTTCACCCCGCCGGCGACGGCGGCGGTTGAACCCCTGCGGCTGACCGAGGCCGACCGGGCCGATGTCGCCCGCATCGAGGCCAACCTCAATGGCATCTCCACCATGCAGGCCCGGTTCGTGCAAATCACCTCCGCCGGCGACTATGCGGAGGGACGGATTTTCATTTCCCGGCCGGGCAAGCTGCGCCTCGAATATGATCCGCCAACGCCCATCCTGATCATCGCCAACGGAACCTGGCTGACCTATTTCGACAGCAAGCTGAAGCAGGTCAGTCATGTGCTGCTCAGTTCCACCCCGGCCGCCCTTCTGGTAACGGAGGATTTATCGCTGCTTTCCGGCGGGCTGACCATTACCGGGCTGGAACGGGGCGCCGGAACGCTGCGCCTGACGGTGGTGAAAACCGAGGAGCCGGCGGAAGGCAGCATCACCCTGGTTTTTTCCGACCGTCCCCTGGCCCTGAAAAAATGGGTGGTCATCGATGCCCAGGGACTGGCGACCACCGTTTCCCTGTTGAACCCCCGCACCGGCCTGCCCCTGAGCCCGAAGCTGTTCCATTTCAAGGACCCGAGAAACGACCCGGACGACCGTTAGGCGTTAATTCGTATATGCGCTGGGTGGTGAGCCGTGGTGGGCGGTCGTAATAATCCCGTTTCGTAACCTTGCTGAAAATCCGGAAGCCTCCGGCGCTTTCTGGCCGGTTAATTTCGCAATTCAGCCATGTGTTTTTATCCTGAAAAAAAGGATAAAAACCGCTTGTTTTGCTCCAAAGGCCACACCACATAACCGATAAGTCTGGTCGATTTCCGCGTTTGCGGAATCGGCCGTCTAGGGCAGCAATCCCCCCTGCTGCCCTCAAGGCTCCCAATCCGGAGCCCCAGCGCCCGGCCTCCCCCTGGCCGGGCGCTTTCTTTTTTAAGGCGAGGGGGAGGAACAATTCGTCATCCGTCAAAGCAGGGTTCGCTTCGGTGAATTGTTGGGAAAGCGCCTCAGGGAACCAGCCGGTAGCCGCCCGGTTCGGTGACCAGGATGCGGGCATTGGACGGGTCCCGTTCAATTTTCTGCCTGAGCCGGTAGACATGGGTTTCCAGGGTGTGGGTGGTTACCCCGGCGTTGTATCCCCACACCTCGTTCAACAGCACGTCGCGGCTGATCACCCGTTCGCTTGCCCGGTACAAATACTTGAGGATCGCCGCTTCCTTGTCGGTCAGGCGCACCTTGCGCTGGTCTTCGTTATCGGTCAGCAGCTTGGCGCTGGGCTGAAAGGTATAAGGGCCGATGGTGAAGACCGCGTCGTCACTGCGTTCGTGCTGGCGGATGTGGGCGCGCAGGCGGGCCAGCAACACGCCAAGGCGAAAAGGCTTGGTGATGTAGTCGTTAGCCCCGGCGTCCAGGCCCAAAATGGTATCGGCGTCCGTATCGGCGCCGGTGAGCATGATGATGGGCGATTTGACGCCGTTTCGGCGCATGAGGCGGCACACTTCCCGCCCGTCCATGTCCGGCAGGCCGACGTCGAGAATAATGACGTCATAGTGGTCGGCCTTGGTCTTTTCCAGGGCCTCGGTTCCGGTCTTGGCGCCAAGCGTGGTGAATTCTTCGTGTAGCTGAAGCTGTTCGCCCAGCATCAGCAACAGGGTTTCGTCGTCGTCAACGATAAGAACGCGTTTGCCGGTGGTCATGCCTTCGCCTTTTTCGGCCCGATTTTGCGACAATCCTTGCTCGCGGGTACCGTATTACAAATAGCGCTTTGCCGCCAGATTCAATAATCTAGGGATATGAAGCCTGACTTCGAACTGATCACCATGCCGGCCACCCGGGAGCCCGCGTCCCTGTTGGCCGTGGACCGGGCGGTTTCCGACCTGCGGCGGGGCCGGATGGTGGCCATCGGCGGCGCCGGCGGCGAGGCCGCCCTGGCACTGACGGCGGAGGCGGCGACGCCTGAATTGCTTGCCGAGCTGTCGGCCAAGAGCGGCTCCGATCCGGTCCTGGCGATCACCGCCCGCCGGGCGGCGGTGCTGGACCTGACCCTGGACCGGGCCGGCCGCCGCGGGGAGGATCTGGCCGGCGTGTTCACCATCGCCATTCCGACCGGGCCGGCCGGGTTGACCGCCGAAATGGTCTTTGACCTGGCCGATCCCCTTTCCGAGCCGGCCGTGGAAAAGGGACGGCTTTCAATTAACCCCGTCACCGTCCATGGCTGCCACAGCGCCGCCGTGGCCCTGGCCAAGCTGGCCCGGCTGCTGCCGGCGTCGGTCACCGCCTTGCTGGCCGATCCGGAGGCCGACGACCTCGCCGCCTGGACGACGCGCCACGATATTTTATTGGTCGACGCGGGCGACATCTTTCAGTACGAGCGCACGGCGGCCCGCACCCTTTCCGCGGTCAGCGAGGCCCGGGTGCCCCTGGCCGACGCCGAAAATACCCGCATCATCGCCTTCAGGCCGGTGGACGGCGGCCTGGAACACCTGGCCATCGTCATCGGCGAACCGGACCCCGATCAACCGGTGCTGACGCGGCTTCATTCCGAATGCTTTACCGGCGACCTTCTGGGCAGCCTGCGGTGCGATTGCGGCGACCAGCTGCGCGGCGCCATAGGCGAAATCTCCCGCGCCGGCAGCGGGGTGCTGTTGTATCTGGCCCAGGAGGGCCGGGGCATCGGCCTGGTCAACAAGCTGCGCGCCTATGAGCTTCAGGACCGGGGCTTTGATACCCTGGACGCCAACGAGCAACTGGGTTTCGACGCCGACGAGCGGGTCTACCTGCCCGCCGCCTGCATGCTCCGGCAGATGGGCTATTCCCGGGTGCGGCTGATGACCAACAACCCGGCGAAGGTCTCCGCCCTGGCCGCTTGCGGGGTGGGCGTGGAATCCCGGGTGCCCCACGCCTTTCCCGCCAACAAGCACAATGAAACGTACCTGCGCACCAAGGCCGGCCGGGGTGGTCACTTGTTCTAAACAAGTGTCCGCCCCTTCTTATACTAGATTCGGGGGACATCCCCGGTGGCCCCCGTGGGTGGTCACTTGTTCTAAACAAGTGTCCGCCCCTTCTTATACTAGATTCGGGGGACATCCCCGGTGGCCCCCGTGGGTGGTCACTTGTTCTAAACAAGTGATCAATCATTTCTAAATTGAAACGAACCTGGCCTGTGGTGACCGGGCAACTTCGGCCAACCGTGCCGCGCCAGGGCGGCAGAATTTTCCGCTCCGCCGCTGATCCTGCCGGGGCGCGTTCCCATAAGCCATTGATATCGCGGTCTATCATTCCTGGCACCGGCCTTGCAGGGTTATAAAGGGGTAATGGAGAGAAAACGCCCAAAGACGTTGGAAGCCCAAATGCCCCCGGCCTGGCTATGGCCAAAGTGAGCGGGAAAAGAAAAACGGGAAAGTAACCATGCCCATGGATTCGGGAAACGCCGCCGAAATGCGGTTGGCCGCTGGCCAGGCGGCCCGCATACAGGCGCCAGCGAACATTCAGAAGCGGGACAAAGACCCCGCTGTCGCCGAAGGTGATGGATTTCAGCCTTTCGGCAGTGACGGGCTGACCTTCGCCGATGTCCTGGACGTGATCAACCCCTTGCAGCATATCCCGCTGGTATCGTCGGTGTACCGGCAGTTGACCGGTGACGAGATCGATCCGGTGCCCCGGGTCGCCGGG
>JAJRSS010000122.1 GCA_024278615.1 Alphaproteobacteria bacterium | reverse complement strand
CTGAGGAGCGCTGTCTCGAAGCATGGCCATGGGTCTTTATCTTCGCCCCGCTTGTTCATGGCGTCGATGGCGCGCCTGGATCAATACCCACGATGACCGAAGGGCTAATAACAAATTACCGGTGATTTTGGCCGGTTTCCGCCATTCTCCAACGGCCCGCCGACCGCTGAATCGTATTCAAAGAAACCTTTGAAACAGCATCATTTGCTTGCGCTTTAACACCCCGTTTAGTCCTCTTGTGCGAGAATTTCGGCTTGAATCCCAGGCTGGAACCGAATGCAGACGAAAACACGGATATTCGTGATCGATGGTTACAGGTCGGTTCCCAAGGACCTTCTGACTGCTCTTTCGCGCATCTACGCCGTTTCAGGATACATGGATGGAGGCGAAGCCTTGGATGCCATGCACCAGGCCCCCCCCGCCCTGGTTATCATGGACGAGCAAACCTTGCTCAGGAAAGGTGGTAAAATCCTGTCCTCCAAAAGAGCCTCCACGCAACTGAAGTGGGTTCCGTTCATCATCATTGGAAATACGCCCGATGGCGTCTTGTTTTCAGCAGAATCCGAATCGGCCACTGACTGCTACTTGCAAAGGCCCTTTCATTACAATCGTCTTTTCGAACAGATTTCCAGTTCGCTAAGCCAGTCGGTCGAGCGGGACTGGTCGGAGTTGCCGACCCGGGAAAGAAGGATCCTTACCGGCACCGTTGACGAGTTCAAAAAAATTTCCAGGGCGATCGGAGAGGGAAGACCTCTGAACATTGAAGCCGCCAAGGAAAGCTGCCAGCCTCTTGCCGATTGCGTCAGCGACTCCCAATACCAAGGTGTTTTGAGCAACGTCAAAAACCACCACAACTATACTTATGTCCATTCCATGCGGGTGGCGACGTATCTCTCCGTCTTTGGCCATGCCATTGGCGTGAGGGGCGATGACCTTCTTATATTGTCGGCAGGCGGCTTGTTGCACGACGTGGGAAAGGTGGCGACGCCTCAAAGCGTCCTCGACAAGGCGGGCAAGCTGGACGAGGGTGAATGGCTGGTGATGAAACAACACGCCGAACAGTCAGGAGTAATCCTGGACTCGACCGCCGGCGTCAATCAGGGAATGCGCATCATCGCCGAACAGCACCACGAAAAACTGGATGGCTCCGGATATCCCCTGGGGCTGAAGGCGCCTCAATTAAGCGAGTTGGCCCGCATGGCGGCGATCGTCGATATTTTCGGCGCCCTGACCGACCGGCGATCCTACAAACCGGCGTTTTCCGCCGATAAGGCATTTTCCATTTTGGAAGACATGAGTTCGACCATCGATCAGTATCTGGTCCACACTTTCCGGGAAGTGGTGGAATCGGGCTGATCCCTTGAGCCGAAACGACGCCCCAATCCCCCATTCGTTTCCCATTCGACTCCCCATTCGATTCCGGGCGCCGCCAAGTCCATATTGACAAGTTCGTCTACCGACCGCGGGTGAATATCCAGGTGTTTCCTTCCCGCAGGTCTTTTCGGAAAACGTATCCGCCGCCGGTAAACTTTTTCAGACCCTCCGGCTTTTCAATCCGCTTTTCAATCATGTACCTGGCCTTCATGCCCCGGGCCTGCTTGGCGAACATGCCGATCACCCGGGATTCACCGTTCTTGATTTCCCTGAACACCGGAGTAATGACACGGGCCTGCAAGGCTTTTGCTCGGGCCGCCTTGAAGTACTCGTTGGAGGCCAGGTTGATAATCACCGGGTGAGGGTGCCCCGCGACCGCCTTGTCAATGGCGCCGGCCAAATCATCCCCCCAGAAATCGTACAGGGTTGGGCCGCGCGGGTTGTTCAGGCGGCTTCCCATTTCCAGCCGGTAGGGTTGAATCAGGTCCAGGGGACGCAGCAAGCCGTAAAGGCCGGAAAGAATCCTGAGATGATCCTGGGCATAGGCCAGATCATCGCTATCCAGGCTGGACGCATCCAGGCCTACATAAGTATCGCCATGGAACGCCAGGGCGGCCTGCTTGGCGGCGGCCGCCTTGGCGGGGATGGAAAACGCCTTGAACCGCTTATAATTGAGATCAGCCAACGAATCGCTGAGCTTCATCAGCCGTTGCAAATCCGATCGGCTCAACGTGCGAACGGATTTGACCAGTGCTCCGGCCTGTTTGAGGAAATCCGGTTGGCTGTGAGCCAAAGGCCGGGGAAGCTCGGAAAAATCGAGCTTTTTAGCCGGTGAAACGAGAGCGAGCATTCTTGGAAACTCCGACGGTTGGTGGCCCGGTTAAGGCCGGTTGATCTGATTTTAGAATGGTTTTAACAAACTGGAGGACCCCGCGCCAGCGTTGCGGTAGCGGTTTCAGGCCCCCCCGGCTATGCTTTACCACGAAGATCGAAATCCGCCACGGGGATAGGGAATGCCTTGTTTTGTCTACGTCCTGGGCAGCCTTGGAAAAGGCGGGCCCCGCACCTACGTCGGCTGGACGACGGACCTCGACAGGCGGCTGGGCGAGCACAATTCAGGCGCCGGCGCCCGGTCGACCCGTGGAAGGGCCTGGAGCCTCCTCTACGCGGAGCGCTTCGCCAACCGGGGCCAAGCCATGAGCCGCGAATGGCACCTGAAACGGGACCGCGATTTTCGCAAGAAAATTTCCGATTTCCACGGATAGATTTGGCCACCCCCCCCACCAATGCATGTGAATCATCAAATCCGCCTCCGTCCCGCCGAGTCGTGTGATGCGGAAGCGCTTACCAATTTGTCCATGCGTTCAAAGGCTCACTGGGGATATGACCAAGCGTTTTTGGACGCCTGCCGCGATGAGTTGACCGTCACTCCTGAAAAAATTTCCAAAACTTTGACGCTGGTTGCCCAGATCGGCGGGCGCATTGTCGGTTTCGCCGGTCTTACCTTAGGTCGGGACGCGGAAAGTGCGTTTGAAGTAATCTTCATCGAACCCGACATGATCGGCGCCGGTATCGGCGGAGTTCTTATGACCGCGTTGATCCGGTACGCCAAGGAAGAGGGATTGAAAAGAATATTCGTCGATTCAGACCCCAATGCCAGAGGATATTATGAGCATTTTGGGTTTAAGTTTCTCGAAGACACTCCGTCCGGCTCGATCCCCGGACGACGAATACCCCGGCTGGTTTTGAAAATCTGAACCCGATCGCCGCATCCTCACCTTTCAATTCATTGCACTGGCTATTGGATTCGTCAAAAACTTGGCCAGTCTTCACGAACAAACCTTACCCTCGCATCCCGCCGGTGACAGCGCCTTGTCAGAGCAACCTTCGGCCGGGCGCCGAGGGACGCGACTCGCAAACTCGCGAATCAGGCCCTTTCCTTTACGTCGGCGGCGAAGTCTTCGTATCGGCGAAGCGCGGTTACATCCACATGAACGTGCTGGCCGTGTTCCTTCATGATCGGCAGGTCCAACAGGATCTGGTCCAGCGTGTCGGGGGAATCGACGTTGACAATCGCAACCACCCTTCGTTCACCAACGCACTTCCACAGGTCGACCACCACGCCGGCCTCTTTCGCGCCGATCGCCGCATCCGCTTCCCTGACCCAAATGGCGAACAGGTCTTTCTGACTCATCGCCGCCGGATATTCGACGTGAAAATCCAAATGAAAAAGCATCACTTACCTCCCTTGTTTTGAAAAGAAACACTACCAGACAATAAATGCTATACCTGCTGTTCAAAGCTTTCTTTCATTTCAATAAGTATTTTTTTTGCATCACCAATATCCTGGTGTGCATTTTTGAATGCCTCAATTGTACTCATATGGAGGAGTTCCGGCTCTATTTTGGCGATAGCGTCGAGGCCCTGATTTATAAAAACCAGACCTTGGTCATAGCTGTTATACCAGTTTGCATTGATCAGAACCCATGAGCCCATTCTCTGAGGCCGATTGACATTATTCTCCACGGCTGATCGATTAGCTTGTTCCAGGCTTCGGCTGAGATGGCGACGATCTCGTCGTATGATTTGAAGACGCGG
>JAJRSS010000121.1 GCA_024278615.1 Alphaproteobacteria bacterium | reverse complement strand
TCAGGATCTATCCCATGCTGGTTAACGGCAAGGATTTGTTTCGGGTTCGAATGGGACCCATCGACAACATCGCCGAGGCCGACCGCCTGCTCGAAAAAGTCATCCGGGCGGGGTATCCTAACTCCCGGATTATCGTTGAGTGACGGGGTTGGCGATGCTCCAAATTCGCCAAAATTCCGCCTCATGGCTATGGGTACTCTGGGGGTGCTCCGGTAGAGAATCGGGGATGAAAGTGCCGGGGATGAAAGTGAATGAATAGGGAAACCATGCAAACCGCGACTAAGAGAAACCAGATTCGTCATACTCTGGCGCTGTTTATGGCGTTGCCGGCGGTTTTTTGGGTCTTGGCGACAGAACCTGCCGCGGCGTTGGAAACCATCGCCCGCGAGGCTATTCTGATCGACACGACGACGGGGACGGTTTTATTCGAGAAAAATGCCGACACCCTCATGCCGCCGGCATCCATGAGCAAGCTGATGACGATCTATTTGCTGTTCGAGCAAATACGGGATGGCCGGCTGTCCCTGGATGACAGTTTTTCCGTCAGCGAGAACGCCTGGCGCAAGGGCGGCGCCAAAAGCGGCAGTTCAACCATGTTTCTCGAGCCGGGAAAGCGGGTCCGGGTGGAAGACCTGATAAGGGGGATCATCGTCCAATCGGGCAACGACGCCTGCATCGTTGTCGCCGAAGGGCTGTCCGGCGACGAGGCCACCTTCGCAAAGGAAATGACCGAACGGGGCCGGCAGCTGGGACTCACCAACACAACCTTTCGCAATTCCACCGGCTGGCCCGATCCGGAACACCTGACCACGGCCCGGGACCTGGCCATCCTGGCCCAGCGCATGATCGAGGATTTTCCCCAGTTTTATCCGATCTATGCAGAAAAGACGTTCACCTATAACGGAATACGCCAGAGCAACCGAAACCCGCTGCTGTACAAGGACATGGGCGCCGACGGGCTGAAGACCGGCCATACGAAAGAGGCGGGATTCGGCCTGACCGCATCGGTGATGCGCAACGGGCGGCGCTTGATCCTGGTGGTCAACGGCCTGCCCACCCGCAAGGACCGGTCCAGGGAACCAGAGCGCCTGCTGGAATGGGGTTTCCGGGAATACGACAATTACGCCCTGTTCAAGGCTGGCGAAACGGTGACCGACGGCGCCGTGTGGTTAGGTGAGGAGCCGACGGTACCCCTGGTGATCGAAGACGGCCTGACCCTGACCCTGACCCGGAAAGCGCGCAAGGGAATGAAGGTAGCCGTTGTTTTTGACGAACCGGTTCCGGCCCCAATCACCAAGGGAAGCGAACTGGCGAAACTGGTGATCACGGCGCCGGATACCGAAACCAAGGAAATACCCCTTCTGGCCGGCGCCGATGTGGCCCGCCTGGGTTTCACCGGCCGGCTCAGCGCGGCGTTGAAGCACATCCTTTGGGGCGAATCCAATTGAATGGCCGGGGCAGCTTCATCACCCTGGAAGGGGGCGAAGGAACGGGCAAATCCACCCAGGTGGCGCGGCTTGCCGATGCCCTGACGGGTGCGGGTATTGAAGCAGTGGTCACCCGGGAGCCAGGCGGCGCCGAAGGCGCCGAAGAAATTCGCGCCCTGCTTGTCCGGGGCAACGTGGTCCGGTGGGAGCCCATGACCGAGGTGCTTCTGCATTACGCGGCGCGGTCGGAACACCTGCAAAAAACCGTCATGCCCGCCCTCGACCGGGGACAATGGGTGATATCGGACCGCTTCGCCGATTCCACCATGGCCTACCAGGGCCACGGGCACGGGATTGACCGCGAAGTGATTGAGGGCCTGCACCGCCTGGTGGTGGGGGAGTTCGCTCCCGACCTGACGGTCATATTGGATCTGGATGTGGAGGCGGGTTTGGAGCGGGCAAAATCCGTCCATCCGGGAGAAGACCGGTACGAGCGCATGGACATCGAATTTCACCGCCGCTTGCGCCAGGGGTTTCTGGATATCGCCGAAAAGGAACCGGACCGTTGCGCCGTGATCGATGCCTCGGGATCGGTGGAGGAAGTGAACCGGGCCCTTTGCGATATCGTGAGCCGGCGGTTGGGGGTCAGCCTGTGATGGCCGCCAAGGATTCGGTCGAGGAAGATGAATGGCCGCCGCATTGCCGCGAAAACCCGGACCTGGCTGGGCAGGAGAAGGCCGAGAAGACCCTGATCGACGCCTACACCTCGGGGCGGTTGGTTCATGCCTGGCTGATAACCGGCCTGCGGGGCATCGGCAAGGCGACTCTGGCCTTCCGCTTCGCCCGCTATCTGTTTGCCCAGTCCCGGGATGAGGGCGGCTTGTTCGGCGATGCCCTTGAAGTTCCAACCGCCGGTACCCTTTACCAGTCGCCGGAAAGTCCGCTGTTCCATCGCGTTGCCTCGGGCGGTCATGCGGACCTGCTGACGGTTGAGCGCAGCCTCAACGAAAAGGGAAAATTGCGCTCTGAAATCGTCGTCGACGACGTTCGCGATATCAGCGCCTTCATGCGCCTGACCGCGGCCGAAGGCGGGTGGCGGGTGGCCATCATCGACGGAGCGGAAGACATGAACCCCAGCGCCGCCAACGCGGTGTTGAAAATTCTGGAAGAACCGCCGCCCCGCTCCCTGTTGTTGTTGATCAGCCACAATCCGGGCCGGCTTTTGCCGACCATTCGCTCCCGCTGCCGCCGGCTTCAATTGCCGGCCCTGGAAATGGACGTGCTGACGGACCTGATCGCCAAATACGGTCCCGATGTTCCGGTGGAAGACAGGGAGCGTTTGGCCCGCCTTGCCGAGGGCAGCGTCGGCCGCGCCCTGACCCTGGCCGGGGAGGGGGGGCTTGAGATTTACCAGGACCTGGTGGGGCTGCTGGAAACCTTGCCGAATTTGGATGTTCCCGCCCTTCACGCCCTGGGCGACCGGGTCGGCAAGGCCGGCGCCGATGATGCGTTCCGCGCCGTGGGTGAACTGGTGCGGTGGTGGCTGGGCCGGTTGATCCTGCTTGCCGCCGGGTCTTCCAGCGAGGGATACGCGGCGGAGGAAAAAGCCCTGGGAGAGCGGCTGGCGGGGCCGGGCAACCTTGATCGGTGGCTGGAGGTGTGGGAAAAGATCAACCGCCTGCTGGCGCGCGCCGACAGCGCCAACCTGGACCGGAAGCAGGTGGTCCTTAACGTATTCCTGGCATTGGAGAGCGCCGCCAGGTCTTAGTTCTTTTCTGGTTCGTTCATTGAATTATTTGCCCGTGCGGGAGAGGTTATGGCCCGGTCCAAACGTTACTACGTCACGACGCCCATCTATTACGTCAATGATGCGCCCCACATCGGGCACGCCTACACCAGCCTGGCCTGTGACGTGCTGGCCCGGTTCAAGCGCCTGGACGGATTTGATGTCAAGTTTCTGACCGGCACCGACGAGCACGGACAGAAGGTCGAAAAATCCGCCCAGGCCGCCGGTGTCGATACCCAGGTTTTCACCGACCGGGTTTCCCGGAACTTCCGCGATCTGGCCCAGGCCATGGGCTTTACCCACGACGATTTCATCCGCACCACGGAAGAAAGGCACAAGAGGGCCTGCCAGGACCTGTGGCGGCGGCTGATGGACCGGGGCCAGCTTTACCTAGGCGCCTATTCCGGCTGGTACGCGGTGCGCGACGAGGCCTTTTACGGCGAAGGCGAATTGACCGATGGGCCCGATGGAAAGAAGAACGCGCCATCGGGTGCCGAAGTGGAGTGGGTGGAGGAACCCAGCTATTTCTTCAAGCTGTCCGAGTGGGGCGACCGGTTGCTGAAATTTTACGATGACAATCCGGATTTCATCGCCCCCCGGTCGCGGCGCAACGAAGTCACCAGTTTCATCAAGGGGGGGCTGGAAGACCTTTCCGTATCCCGCACCACCTTCAAGTGGGGAGTGCCGGTGCCCGGCGACGACGATCACATCATGTATGTGTGGCTGGACGCGCTGACCAACTACATCACCGCCGTCGGCTATCCCGAAACGGACGGCGGCGAATACGCCACATACTGGCCCGCCGACCTGCACATGGTGGGCAAGGACATCCTGCGGTTTCACGCGGTTTACTGGCCGGCCTTCCTGATGGCCGCCGGACTGGAGCCACCCAAACGGGTGTTCGCCCATGGTTGGTGGACCAACGAAGGCGATAAGATTTCCAAATCCCTGGGCAACGTCATCGATCCGCTCGAGCTGATCGAAACCTATGGCCTGGACCCGGTGCGCTATTTCCTTATGCGCGAGGTGCCGTTCGGCAATGACGGCGATTTCTCCCGCCGGGCGATGATCAACCGCATGAACAGCGAACTGGCCAACGACTTCGGCAACCTGGCACAGCGGGTGCTGAGCATGGTCAACAAGAACTGCGGCGCCGCGGTGCCCATGCATGCAGGTTTTATGGAATTTGATTACGTAATTCTAAATCCTGCGCAAGATCTCATAAGCACTCTACGCGAATACATGGATCGTCAGGAATTCAATCAATACCTGGAAACGGTCTGGTCAGTTATTCGAGCCGCTAACGGCTACGTTGATCGGCAGGCGCCATGGAAACTTAAGAAGGACGACCCCGAACGCATGGGGACAGTTCTTTACGTGCTTACTGAAATGATCAGGCAGATCGCTCTGTTGCTGCAACCCTTCATGCCGGATTCCATGGACCGAATGCTGGAGCAACTGGCAATCAGTCCCGAGCACCGGACCTTTGCCTTCCTCGGGCCGGACCACGCCCTTGTTCCCGGCACGGCGCTGCCCAAGCCGGAAGGGGTGTTTCCCCGCTTCGTGGAAGAAGATGGCGGCGGGAAGGGGGGCGGCTGATGCTGGTGGACAGCCATTGCCATCTTGATTTCCCCGATTTCGAGGACGAGCTGGACCAGGTGGTCGTCCGGGCGGCGGAGGCCGGTATCGGCGTCATGCTGACCATCTGCACCCGGGTGACCAGGTTCGAACCCGTGCTGGCGGTGGCGGAGCACTTCGACAACGTCTATTGCTCGGTCGGCATTCACCCCCACAACGTCGCCGATGAACCGGAGATCACGGTGGAACACCTGATCCGCCTGGCCAGCCACCCCAAGGTCGTGGCTTTCGGCGAAACCGGGCTGGATTATTACTATGACCACAGCCCCCGGGAGGCGCAGCAGGCCTGTTTCCGCACCCATATCGCGGCGGCCAGGGAAACCGGATTGCCGGTGATCATCCATACCCGGGACGCCGACGGCGACATGACGGAAATCCTCGAGGATGAACACGGGAAGGGGGCTTTTCCCGGAGTGCTCCATTGTTTCAGCAGTACCCAAGCCCTGGCCGAGCGGGCGGTGGCATTGGGGCTCTATGTCTCCTTTGCCGGCATCGTCACCTTCAAGAACGCCGATCCGGTGCGCGATACGGCCCGCGCCGTGCCCGTGGACCGAATTTTGGTGGAAACGGACGCCCCCTACCTGGCTCCCGCGCCCAACCGGGGCAAGCGCAACGAGCCGGCCTTCACCGCGCATACGGCGGCCCGGGTGGCGGAAATCAGGGGCATGCGGCCGGACGCCCTGGCCCAGACCACCACGGACAATTTCTTCCGCCTGTTTTCCAAGGCTTCCTATCCGCAAGGCGGTCCATGAAAATCACTATTCTTGGATGCGGCAGTTCCCCCGGAACGCCCGCCGTGGATTGGGGCTGGGGCCAGTGCGACCCGGAAAATCCCCGCAATCGGCGCCTGAGGCCTTCCATCTTGGTGGAAGACGGCGACACGGCCCTGTTGGTGGATACCTCGCCGGACCTGAGGACCCAGTTGCTGAACGCCGGGATCACGCGCCTGGACGGCGTCATCTATACCCATGCCCACGCCGATCACCTGCATGGCATAGACGACCTAAGGCCGATCAACCGGCTGATGGACCAACCCATCGACGTTTTCGCCGACCGGCGGACCATCGGCGTGATCCGGGAGCGATTCGGGTACGTGTTCGAACCGCTCATGAGCGACGCCACATTTTATTACAAACCGACCCTGGTTCCGGTGGAAATCAGCGCCGGCCAGACCTTCAAGGTGGGCGGCATCACCATCACCGCCTTCGAACAGAACCATGGGCACGGCATGACCATGGGGTATCGGTTCGGGTCCATGGCCTATTCCACCGACCTGGTGGAATTGCCCGACGATTCCTTCGAAGCCCTTGAAGGGGTGGGGGTGTGGATCATCGGCACCCTCATGGACCAGCCCCACCCAACCCACGCCCATGTGGACAAGGCCCTGGAATGGATCGACCGGGTTAAGCCGGGACGCGCCTTTCTCACCCACCTGAGCGGCGCCCTGGATTATGAAACCCTGATGGCCAAGCTTCCCAAAGGCGTGGAGCCCGCATACGACGGCATGGTGATTGAGTCTTCGCCGAGGGTCTTTTGAGTCTGTAGCTCCCGTTTTTCCGGCCCCTGGGGGCAGTCCAGCGCTTTTCTGGACCGTATCCAGTCCAGGGGACGCTGGACTCCATGCTTTTCCGGGCATTTTTGCTGTTTTCGAGGTTCGGGGCTGAAAATGGCCTCAGGGGTAGTCCCTGGGTAGGGGGTTGTCCACGTTATTCACTGCCTGGAGGGGTTATCCACCAGCAATGCTGTTTCGTTTTGAAGCGCTAGTGGTAGTACTAGGGGAACATTTGACTAGGGCCTGTTGAGATTCAACGTGAGTTTATTATCGCGGAGCTAATATAGATCATGGCCTTGAAGCTTTCGTCGGTTTTGTCGCTTCGCAAGGCGATACGTTTGAACTCCTTGAGTTTGCAGAAGAAATTCTCGATCAAATGGCGCCACTTGTAGATTTCCTTATCGATGTCCAACGGCTGGACACGGCGTGGGTGCTGGGAGATGACAATTTGCGCGCCGCGCTCATTCATGTCTTCGATGATCCAGTTTGAATCAAACGCTTTGTCGGCGATCAGGCCACCGAACTCGATGTCCTTGATGAGCGGGGCAACACCAACGGTATCGTATCGTTGTCCAGGCAGCAGAACAAAGCGCACCAGATT
>JAJRSS010000120.1 GCA_024278615.1 Alphaproteobacteria bacterium | reverse complement strand
GCAGCACCTTGCCACCGGTCGGACCGGCGGCGCTGAGCAGGCGTTCGTATTGAAGGGAGGTCAGGACGTTGGGGAAGCGCCCGAGCCCATATTCCTCGGCGTACTCCGCTTCATAGGCCTTGTAGCCGGGGGCCAGCACCGCCGCCCCGACCGAGATGTCGTAGGTCCGGCCGGTCATGTCCAGATCGATGGCGTCGAAGCCGCAGGCATCGACGCAGGCGCCGCATTCCGAACAGATGCCGCACGACAGGCAGCGCGCGGCCTCGGCCCGGGCCTCTTCCTCGGTGTAACCGGTCTCGACCTCTTGGAAGTCGCCGATGCGGGTTTCGGCGGCGAGATGAGTCTCGGAAATTCGCGGCGCCGGCTTGATATCGCCGTCCACGACCCGGACATCGAGTTCCGCCTGGGTAAAGGTGGCGACCGGCTGTTCGGGCGGCACCTCGGCGTCCACGGGTTGGCCACGCAGATGGCGGCTGATGGCCGCGGCGACGCGATGCCCCTCGGCGACGGCTTCGATAACGAAGGCGGTGCCCTTGATGGCGTCGCCGGCGGCGAAAACTCCGGGACGCCTGGTCGCCAGGCTGTTTTCATCGACCTGAACCGTGCCGTTCGCATTGAGGGTGACGCCGCTGCTTTCGGGCAGGAAGGCGAGACCGACTTTCTGCCCGGCCGAGAAAATAACCACGTCCGCCGGAATCACATGCCGCGACCCGGCGATGACGTCGGGCGTCCAATGTCCGTTCTCGTCGATATCGAAATGAGTTACCCGCTGGCATTGAAGCCCCGCGACGCGGCCATTGCCGTCGCCGACGATACCGAGGAAGTCGAGGTCGTGGTGGAACGCAACACCTTCCACGCGGGCGCCCTCGGCCTCTGCGGGGCTGGCCGGCATCCCGGCTTCGCTCTCGCGCATGGCCACCGTGACGGTGGTGGCGCCCAATCGCAGCGCCGTGCGCGCCACGTCCATGGTCACGTCGCCGCCGCCGATGACGACGACCCTTTTGCCCTCGATATCAGCCCGCCGGTCGGACGAAGAATTGCCGCATTGGGCCAGTCGGACATCACGCAGGAACGGCGTATTGATAATCACGCCGTCGAGATCGTTGCCGGGAATAGGAAGCCGGTTGCCTTCATGGGCGCCGACGGAAATCAGCACCGCCTCGAAGCCCTGGTCGAATAGATCGTCGAGGTTTTCGACCCGCGAGGAAAGCCGCAGCTCGACGCCGAGGTCAACAATGTCGGCGATCTCGCGTTCGATGATATGGGCGGGCAGCCGGAATTCGGGAACCCCAACTCGAAGCATGCCGCCGGCAACCGGCTGGGCCTCGAAGATAGTGACTCCGTAGCCTTCCAGGCACAGATCCTGGGCCGCCGTCATGCCGCAGGGGCCGGCGCCGATGATGGCGATGCGTTGATCGTATTTGCGCGCCACCGGCCGCGGCGCGGTGCGCGGCCCGGACATTATGGTATCGGTGACGAAACGCTTGAGGGCGCGAATGGCAACCGGCTCGTCGACCATGCCCCGGGTGCATGCGGCCTCGCAGCGGGCATTGCATATGCGCCCGCAGATGGCGGGAAAGGGATTGTCCTTTTTGATCGACCGGTAAGCGTCCTTGAAACGGCCCTCGGCGATCAGGGCAATGTAACCCTGGGCCCGCTGCCCGGCCGGACAGGCGTCGCGGCATGGCGCGACACCGCGCTTGTCGATGGCGAAGGCGTCGGGAGCAGCCTGGGGATAGAGTTTATAAGCAGCGCGCCGTTTGCCGAGCCCGCCTTCGAAAATATTGTCCGCCGGCACCGGGCAGACACTGGCGCAATCCCCACAGGCCGTGCATTTATCGATATCGATGAACCGGGCCTTGGTATGCAGGGTAACGGTGAAATTGCCGGCGTCGCCCTCAATCGATACGACTTCGCTGTTGGTAAGGATCTCCACGTCCAGGTGCTGGCCGGAATCAACCAACCGCGGCGATATCGTGCACATGGCGCAATCGTTGGAAGGGAAGGTCTTGTCGAGGCGCGCCATGTGGCCGCCAATGGCCGAATTTTTTTCGACCATGAACACCTTGTAACCGGTGTTGGCGAGATCGAGGGAAGCCTGCATACCGGCGATACCGCCGCCGACGACGAGGGCGGCGCCCACCGTATTTCCGCCTTCCAGGTGATCGTTACGCGGCATGCCGGAAGCCTCCCGGCGGCATTGTCACGATACGGTCTGGGTTTGGCAAGGATCGTGCGCATGCATGGCGGCATGGGACCCATCTCGGATCACCGTCATCGTTTCCCTCCCTCCATCACTCAACGGGGTCCGCGGCGATAATAAATAGCATACGGTAGCAGTGGGTTTTCCGGTGCGGGAGAAGTAAAACCTTGCCCCCCGCCACCCTTCGCTCCTTTCGGGGATGGAAGGTGGCTGGAGGTCCTGCCGTGGACCTTGACCGGCGAGCTCGCCTGGCTTGCCATGTTGGCGGGCACCCACCCTATTCAATATCCGAGGATTGGCGTGTGGTATTCGATATCCCGCCCGGCGAGGTCTCGCCTGTGCAATGCGGCCATGCCCGTTGTCGAGACCGGCGAAGCTGCCGAGGACCTTGGCCCGGGTTGAACGTCATGCGCGGCATGCCGCCATCAGACAGACACCCTTTCGAGGGTTGGGCGCGGTACCGGAAATTCCTAGAATATCACCGGTTATTGTTGACGTTTTTCCTCGATACGTCTAACCAACGCAGGAGGGTCGAGAAGGAAATCCACGAATCGGCCAAACACGTTCTTCCGCCCCTTGAAGCCGCTTATACTCAGCCTATGTTTAACCGTGATCATAAGGAGGATATCCGGGAAATGCCGGTTCAAACGTGGAATTAACCGCAGTCAAAGAAGCCGATGGGATTACTCGATATCAAGGGTCCATCGGTAACGGAATCTTGGGCGCGCTCCCGTCTTAATGACCGGCGAGTAACGGAAATCACCCGTATGCGGACTCCAAACATGAAAAGACTGTTCAGGTCTTTGCTGGCCGCTGCCCTGTTGATCCTCCTGTGGGTCCCCCATTCCGAAGCGGCTCCGAGCCTGGAGAAATTTCTCGGCATGGTCGCGGCCCAAGAGCTCATGGAGGGCGCCGACCGTTACGGCCCGGCCGAAGGCTCGCCACCTGTTGTCGGAGTTTTCGCCGGCGACAAACGCATCGGCACCGCATTTCTCAATACGGACCTCAATGATGCGACGGGCTATTCCGGCAAGCCCATTCATATCCTGATCGCCCTCGACAATAACGGCGCCATCGCCGGTTTGAAACTGGTCAAGCATTCTGAGCCTATCGTTCTCATTGGGATTCCTGAAAAACGGATTCTCGATTTCATGGGCCGCTATGTGGGGATCAAAGTCGCCGATATCCTAAACCGCGAGGACGACACCCATAGCGTCGATATGATCAGCGGCGCCACCGTCACCGTCCTGGTCATCGAAGACAGCATTTTCCGCGCTACCGTCAAGGTGGCGCGGCGGCTCGGGCTGGGGGGCCTGAAACCGGCCCGGCCGGCGGGGCCAAAGGAAGAAAGGACCATCAACACGGCGCGAACGGGGATAATGGACTGGGAAACGCTGCTCGCCGAAGGCGCCGTGAAGAAGCGGCGTCTGACCGTTGACGAGGTTAACCAAGCATTCAAAATGACGGGCAGCGCCGAAGCCCTGGCGCGACCCGAGCAAGGCGCCCCCGGCGAACCGGTCATTGATCTCTACATGGCGTTGGCCAGCGTCCCGGCGATCGGCGAAAGCCTGCTCGGCAAGGCGGAATACAAGCTCTTGGCCGACCGGCTGAAACCGGGCCAGAGCGCCCTGATGATCTTCGCCAACGGCCGCTATTCCTTCAAAGGTTCCGGCTACGTGCGTGGTGGCCTGTTCGAGCGCATCCAGATCATCCAGGGAGAGAGCAGTTACCGGTTTCGGGATCGCGATCACAAACGGATCGGCGAGATCCTGGCGGACGGCGCCCCCTATTTCAAGGATATCGGCCTGTTCGTCTTCCCGGAAAAAGCAGCCTTCGACCCGACCGCGCCGTGGCGCCTGCAACTCCTCGTGCAGCGCGTCATCGGACCGATCAAGAAAGTCTACGTCACCTTCGAAACCGCTTACCGCCTGCCGGACGGGTTCGTGAACATAAAGCAACCGCCGGTTCCCGCGGCGGCGGACGCCGAAGAAGAGGAAAGCCGCGCCCAGACGGCGCTCTGGCAGCGCATCTGGCGCTCCAAGACGGTCAAAATCGCTGTTCTTGTAACCGCGCTCCTGGTACTGACAGGCGTCTTCTTCTTCCAGAATATCCTTGTCCGAAATCTCAAGCTAACGGATAATTTCCGCACGGCGTTCCTGATCTTCACCGTCGTCTTCATCGGATACTACGCCCAGGCGCAGCTCTCCGTGGTCAATGTCTTCACCTTCTTCAACGCGCTGTTGACCGGGTTCCGTTGGGAATATTTCCTGATGGAGCCGATGATCTTCATCCTTTGGATCGCCGTCACCGCCTCCCTGTTGTTCTGGGGGCGCGGCGCCTACTGCGGCTGGCTCTGTCCCTTCGGCGCCTTGCAGGAGTTGTTGAACAAGGTGGCGAAGTTCCTGAAGGTACCGCAATGGCGGGTGCCCTGGGGCATTCATGAACGGGCATGGCCGATCAAATACATGATTTTCATGGCCTTGTTCGGCCTGTCCTTCTATTCCCTGACCTTCGCCGAGAAGCTGTCCGAGGTCGAGCCCTTCAAGACCGCCATCGTACTCAAATTCATGCGCGAACCACCCTTCGTGCTTTACGCCGTGGTATTGCTGGGCATCGGCCTGTTTATTGAACGCTTCTTCTGCCGCTACCTTTGCCCGCTGGGCGCCGCCTTGTCGATCCCAAGCCGGCTGAGCATGTTCGAATGGCTGAAACGCTACAAGGAATGCGGCTCGCCCTGCCAGCGTTGCAGCGACGAGTGCATGGTTCAGGCGATTCATCCGGAAGGCAACATCAATCCCAACGAATGCCTCTACTGCCTGAATTGCCAAACCCTTTATTTCGACGACCACCGCTGTCCGGTGGTAATCGCTCAGCGCGAACGGCGAGAACGCCGCGCCAGGCTGAGTACCGGCAAACCGATCCAGAACCAACCGAAGTCCCAGGCCGTTGCGGTTGGTTCACGAAGACGATGAAGCCTGGAACAACCCCGCCCTTGTAAAGGAGAGGAAACGAAAGATGAAGAAACGGAAAGAAGACCATACCAGCTTCTCGCGCCGCGAGTTGCTGGGTGGAACAGCCAAGGTCGCGACCCTTGCCGGCATCGGCGCCGCCGGTGGCTTCGCCGCGGCCACGGCCCTAGCCCCGCGCCCGGCGCAGGCCGCCAACAAGTCCAATATCGCGCCCGGCGACCTCGATGAATATTACGGCTTCTGGTCGGGCGGCCAGTCCGGCGAAGTCCGCATCGTCGGCGTGCCGTCGATGCGCGAACTGATGCGCATCCCGGTCTTCAATCGCTGCTCGGCCAGCGGTTGGGGGCAGACTAACGAGAGCCGCGCCATCATGACCGAAGGCCTTTTGCCGCAAACCAAGAAGCATTTGAAGGATAGGGGTGGCCTCTACGTCAACGGCGACGCCCACCACCCGCACATGTCGTTCACCGATG
>JAJRSS010000119.1 GCA_024278615.1 Alphaproteobacteria bacterium | reverse complement strand
GGCGGTCACCCTGGAAGGCGAAGCCGGCCACGCCGGAACCGTGCCCATGGGGCGGCGCCGGGACGCCCTGGCCGCCGCCGCCGAAGGGATAATGGCGGTGGAACGCATTTCGGCCGCGACACCGGGCGCCGTCGGTACCGTCGGCCGCATTGCCGCAGCCCCCGGCGGCGCCAACGTCATCCCCGGCCATGTGGAATTCACCGTCGACCTTCGCGCCGCCCGGAACGGGCACCGCCTTGCCGCCCTGGCGGAACTGGAGGGGCAGCTTCGTGCCGCCGCTCACCGCCGCGACGTTGGCATAACAATCGGCAAGACCCACGAAGCCGACAGCGTGCCCTGCGACATGCGCCTGATCGAGGTCATCGCCCAGGCCATTGGCGAGACTATTGAAAGCACCGGCGGCAAGGCCATTCGCCTGCCCAGCGGCGCCGGCCATGACGCGGCGGCGATGGCCGAACTGCTGCCCGTGGGCATGATTTTCGTCCGCTGCAAGGGTGGCGTCAGCCACAATCCGGCGGAATCCATAACCGCCGGCGACGCCGCCCTGGGCGTCGAAGCCCTGCTGCGGACGATTGAAATTGTGGCGGAAAAAACCTGGCGGAGGGAATCCTGAGCATGCCTTTCGAACCTGACACCGGCCTGGCGCGGATCGTCGCCGGGCAGCATGAAGAACAGACCGCTTTCCTCGCCGGATTGGTCAAGGTGGCCTCCGACAACCCGCCGGGAGATTGTGCCCCGCATGGGGAACGGGCGGCCCTGCTTCTGGAGGAACTGGGATTTGTGGTCGAACGCCACCCCTTGCCGGAAGACCTGTGCCGCCAATACGGCATGATCAGCGCCACCAACCTGATCGTCCGTCACCGTTTCGGCGGGGCGGAAGACGAAGGCCCGACCATTGCCCTCAACGCCCACGGCGACGTGGTTGCCCCCGGCGACGGCTGGACCACCGACCCGTACGGGGCGGAAATCAGGGACGGCTGGATGTATGGCCGCGGCGTGGCGGTATCCAAATCCGATTTCGCCACCTACGCCTTCGCCCTGCTGGCCCTGAAGCGGTCCGGCCTGGCGCTGGCCGGCACGGTCGAGCTTCACTTTACCTACGACGAGGAAGCCGGCGGCCGGCTGGGTCCCCAGTGGCTTCTGGATCAGGGATTGAGCCGGCCGGACCTGGTTCTTTCCGCCGGTTTTTCCTATGCGGTGGTGACCGCCCACAACGGCTGCCTGCACCTGGAAGTCGAGGTGCGGGGCAAGTCGGCCCACGCCGCCATGCCGAAAACCGGTGACGACGCGCTGGCCGCCGCCACCCGGGCGCTGACCGCGATCTATGACTATGGCGAACGGCTGGGGCGGGTGCATTCCAAGACCGAAGGCATCGACAGCCCCACCATCACCGTCGGCCTGATCGAAGGCGGCGTCAATACCAACGTCGTGCCCGACCGGGTGAGCTTCCGCCTCGACCGGCGCCTGATCCCGGAGGAACAGGCCGGAAAAGCCGAGGTGGAACTGCGCGCCCTGATCGAAAACGCGGTGGCCTCTTCGCGGGGCATTTCGGTGAACATCCGCCGCATCATGCTGGCCGAGCCCCTGGCGCCCCTGCCCGGCGTGGAACGGCTGGTGGAGGCCCTGCAACGCAACGCGGCGGAAATTTTCACCACCCCCATCGGTGTTTCCGGCGTGCCCCTCTATACGGATGCCCGCCTGTACATGCAGGCCGGCATTCCCACCGTCATCTACGGTGCCGGTCCGCGAACCCTGCTGGAAGCCAACGCCCACCGCGCCGATGAACGGCTGAATTTGAATGACCTGATGAAGGCGACCGCCGTCGTCAGCCAGACCCTGGCGGAACTCCTGTCGCCCGGCGGACCGCCGGATCATGTCCGCCGGTGACGAACGGGAAAGGTGATTCCGCTAAGCTCTGAAATGGTCTAAAAGCGGGGCACGAACGGCGACGGGAGATCGGCTTGACTCTGCATCTTTATAACACTCTCACCCGCCGGAAGGAGCCCTTCCGGCCCCTGGACCCGGACCACGTCCGCATGTACGTGTGCGGGCCGACGGTTTACGACCATGCCCACATCGGCAATGCCCGCCCGGTGGTGGTGTTCGATGTGCTGTCCCGGCTGTTGCGCCACCTCTATCCGCCGCCGGCAAAAGTCACCTACGTCCGCAACATCACCGATGTCGACGACAAGATCATCGCCAAGGCCCGGGAAAAGGGCGAAGACGTAAGCACCATTACCGAGCGCACGACGCGGATGTTCCACCAGGACATGGCGGCCCTGGGCGCCTTGCCCCCCGATATCGAACCCCGCGCCACCGGCCATATCCCGCAGATGATCGAGATGATCGGGACCCTGATCGGCGGCGGCCACGCCTATGAAGCCGATGGACATGTGATGTTCAGCGTGCCGTCCATGCCCGGCTACGGCCGGCTGTCGAAACTGAACCGCGACGAGCTGGTGGCGGGAGCCCGGGTGGAAGTGGCGCCCTATAAAAAAGACCCGGCCGATTTCGTCTTGTGGAAGCCATCAGCGGCGGACCAGCCCGGCTGGGAAAGCCCCTGGGGAAGGGGAAGGCCCGGCTGGCACCTGGAATGCTCGGCCATGAGCAAGCAGTACCTGGGCGATACCTTCGACATCCACGGCGGCGGCCAGGACCTGATCTTTCCCCACCACGAAAACGAAATCGCCCAAAGCCGCTGCGCCAACCACACCGGACTGATGGCCAGCACCTGGGTCCACAACGGCTACCTGATGGCCGAGGGCGAGAAAATGTCCAAGTCCCTGGGCAATTTCTACACCGTTAGTGACCTGTTGGCGGAGTTCCCCGGCGAGGCCGTCCGGCTGATGCTGCTCAAGACCCACTACCGGCAACCGTTGGATTTCACCAGGAAAGGGGTGGCCGAGGCGAAGAAGGACCTGGACCGGTTTTATGGGGCGCTGAGGGCTGTAAAGGAAGTCGGAGCATCAAAAGAAAGGTTGAAGGTAAAGATGTTTGACGGCTCGACGTCTTTTCCTGTTCAGGTTTCACTTGAGGACGACCTTAATACGCCCCGCGCACTCTCTCATCTTCATGTGAAGTTGGGCGTCCTCAATAGGGCTGATACTCCGGAGATAAAATTATTTGAAAAAGAGGGACTGTTAGCTGCTGGTGACCTTCTTGGCCTTTTGCAACAAGACCCGGAAGACTGGTTCCGCTGGCAGCCGGCGGGCGCATCGGCCATTGACGAATCAGAAATCGATTCCCGAATCGCCGACCGCAAGCGGGCCAAGGCGGAAAAGGATTTCGCTACCGCCGACCGCATCCGCGATGAACTGGAAGCCGAAGGCATTCTCCTGGAAGACAAGCCCGGCGGGGTCACGGATTGGCGGCGGAAATAAGTTTCGGCGGTGCTTTGTCAACCAGGGC
>JAJRSS010000118.1 GCA_024278615.1 Alphaproteobacteria bacterium | reverse complement strand
GATCGCCGGCCCGTACTTCCGCCGCTGGGGGTACCGGTCCCACGATTTACAGGCGGAATCCCTGAAACACATCAGCGACAGCCTGGGCACCATAAAGGACATCAAGCTGCTTGGCGCCTACGGCCACGTCGCCGGAGCCTATCGCCGGATTACCAACGCCATGGCTCACTACCTGACCCTCAGCATCAGCGCCCAACACGCCCCCCGATTGTTCGTTGAAACACTGGTGGTCGCCGGCTTCATGCTGCTCGTGCTCGTGATGATCGCCCTTAGAGGGTCCCTGACCGACCTGGTGCCCATCCTCGGTCTTTTCGGCATGGCCGCCATGCGGCTGATGCCATCCATGAACCGCATTCTGCACAACGCCACCGAATTGCGGCACAGGATGGCGCCCATCGAGACCCTTCACCGGGACCTGACGGAAGGACTGACGGAAACCGATGGGCAGCTCGGCCATTCGTCGGGAACACTGTCCTTCGAAGACAGAATTGACATCGAAGGCCTTACCTTTACCTACCCGGGCGAGTCCGAGGCCGCCCTGCATGAGGTCGATGTCACCATTCCCAAGGGACAGGCCATCGGCCTGGTCGGCGCGTCGGGCGCCGGCAAGACCACATTGATCGACGTTTTCCTCGGCTTTCTCGTCCCCGGGAAAGGACGGATCCTCGTGGATGGCGTCGATGTCCTCGAGGACCTGACGGCGTGGAGGAACAACCTGGGCTATGTCCCTCAGCACATCTACCTGACCGACGATACCCTGCGGCGGAACATCGCCCTCGGCGTGTCCGACGAAAGCATGGACGAAGAGCGGATTCAAAGGACCATAAAACTGGCGCGGCTGGACAAGGTGATCGAATCGCTTCCCAAGGGCCTGGATACGGTCATCGGGGAACAGGGCGCGCGCCTTTCGGGAGGACAGCGCCAGAGAGTCGGCATCGCCCGGGCATTGTACCGCGACCCCGAGATACTGGTTTTCGACGAGGCGACATCGTCGTTGGATAACGAAACGGAGATGGAGATTTCGGCGGCCATCGAATCCCTGTCGGGAACGAAGACCGTTTTGATCATCGCCCACCGGTTGAGCACGGTCCGAAATTGCGACAAGCTCTTGTTCATGAAATCGGGCCGGGTGGTGGACGAGGGCACTTTTGAAGAATTGAGCCGAAGAAACGGTGATTTCCGCACCCTGGTAAACCTGGGCCAATTGACCCCGGCGGCGGCCGAAGGGTGAAAGCCGCCCTTTCCAACATCGCCCTGCCCGCCTTTGACCACGGCCGTGAATTGGCGGCGCTGCGGGAGATGGGGATCGAGGGCCTGGAGGTGGCGCCAAGCCGCGTCTGGCGGCAGGCCTGGCGGGAACTCGGCCCGGCTCAGGTGGAGGCCTATCGCCGGCAGGTGGAAGACGCCGGGCTGGGCATCATCGGCCTGCATTCCCTGTTCTACGACCAGCCCGGCCTGGGCCTTTTCAAGGATCGGGAAAGGCGCCGGGAAACCCTTGATTTCATGGAACATTTGTCCCGGTTGTGCCGGGACCTGGGGGGCCGGACGCTGATCTATGGCGGCGGGCGGAAGCGCGGCGGCTGGACGCTGGAAGACGCCACCCGGGAAGCCGCCGCCTTCTTTTTGGAACTCTGCCCGCGCATCGAAGATCACGGCACCATTTTTTGTTTCGAGCCCCTGGGGCCCGGGGATTCGGATTTCATCAATTCGGTCATGGATTCCGTCCGCATCGTCGAAGCCGTCGACAGCCCGTCGCTCAAGGTGCAACTGGACGCCAAGGCTCTGGTGGAAAATAACGAGGCCGGCCAGGCCGCGTTCGAGGCGGCGCGGCCCAATCTTGTGCATTTCCACGCCAACGAACCGGGGCTGGGCGTGCTGGGATCGTCGGGCCGGGTGGATCACGGGGCCATGGGGCGCCTGCTTCGGGGCATCGGGTACGACGGCTACGTTTCCATCGAACAGCGCCAATCGAGCCCAAACGCCCCCCTGGCCGACATCGCCGCCAGCGCCGCCGTGTTGAAGGAGTGTTATTGATGGACGATTTTTCACCCCCCGGCTGGTCGCCGCGGGTCGAGCCCGGCATGCGCATCCTGGTGACCGGCGCTTCGGGCGGCTTGGGTTCCGCCCTGGTGGAAATGCTGGTGGGCGGGTCCGATTGCGTCATCGGCGCCCACGGCGCCAGCAAGGACGCCGAAGCCGCCGCCGAAGGGCGCGTCATCCCCTTGCGCCGGTCCTTTGAAAGCGAAGCCGATTGCATCGCCGTGGTCGATCAGTTCGCCGGCAAGGCCGGCGGCATTGACGCCCTGGTGGTGTTGTCCGGCGCCATTCATTTTTCCGGCCACTGGCTGGACATGCCGGGCGGCGACTGGGAACGGGACATGGCGGTCAACCTGAACCATCCCTTCTATCTGGCCCGCGCCGCCATGAAGCGCATGAAGGCGCAGGGAACGGGCGGACGCATGGTGCTGACCGGCACGGAATCGGCCCTGCACGGGGGCAGCGCCCAGTCCTTTCCCTACGCCATCGCCAAGCGGGGCACGGAATGCATGGTCCAGGGGCTGGCCCGGGAGGGGGCGGCCGACGGCATCCTGGTCAACGGGGTGCGCCTGGGGTGCATCGCCAGCGTCTTCCATCACCGCTGGCACAGCAAGACCGGGGCGGACCTGGCCCGGCGGGCGGACCTGGTGCCCCTCAAGCGGGCCGGCGCGCCGGCGGAAGCGGCGGCGCTGATCACCTATCTGCTTTCCGGCTGGGCCGGGTTCATCACCGGCCAGATGATCCCGCTGACCGGCGGTGACTGGCTTTGACGCCGGTTTACCCCCCTGGCTTGACCCCTGGTTTGACCCCTGGTTTGACCCCTGGCGGTGAATCGCTATAAAGCACCGGCGCACCCGTTTCCCAATTTCCTGAAGGCTTCCATTCCATGAAAATATTCGTTTCCGGGGTAGGCGGATTTCTCGGCAGCCATCTGGCCGACGCCTTTCTGGCCGACGGCCACGTCGTCGTCGGCTGCGACAACATGATCGGCGGCCACCTGGATAACGTTCCCGAAAAGGT
>JAJRSS010000117.1 GCA_024278615.1 Alphaproteobacteria bacterium | reverse complement strand
CAGCCTCATAATCTTCACGCAAAGCAATCGCTGCACCCATGGTGAACCTCCCTGAAACGATTCACCGATATTGATTCAGACTTCTCGCCCCATGAAAAGGGCCAAAATGAGTCTCAATCACCGCAATCTGGTATTAGCCTTACTGGCCTGGGCGACGGCGGGGGTAGGTATTCTTTCGAGGGTTTTGGCGTCGGCGTCTGCTCGGGTCAGCCCATAGACACCCCGTTGCCCCTGTTTGGGCTTGAATTCGTCTGAAATTCCTACCACCGTTTCCGCCCCACCCAGGAACAGAATACCGTCATTGGGCATCAGGTCACTGATCTGGTGGAGGACCATGGACTTGGTTGGCCGGTCAAAATAGATCAACACGTTGCGGCAAAATACGATGTCGAAGGTGCCGAGAACCTTCAGGTTGCCCAGCAGGTTGAGTTCCTTGAACTTGACCACCGAGCGTAGAGACGCGTCAATTTCCCACAGGTCATCTTTCTTTTTGAAGTACTTGACCAAGTAGTCGATGGGCAGGCCGCGCTGAACTTCGAACTGGGAGTAAACCCCTGCCGTGGCTTTTTCCAAAATCTCGGTTGAAATATCGGTGGCGATGATTTCATAGCGCCAGCCGGCGAGCTTGGCCGCTTCCTCCTTGAGGATCATGGCCAGGGTATAGGGTTCCTGGCCGCTTGAAGCCGCCGCGCACCAAATGCGGAAAGACTTCCTGGCCGTGCGGGACTTCAGCAGGAACGGCAGTATTTCGTTGCGAAAGAGCTCGAATGGCTTGATATCACGAAAGAAAAAGGATTCGTTGGTGGTCATCGCCTCGATCACCTGGGTGATGACCTGTTCATCTTTTTTCGTGCGGATTTCACCAATCAGTTCATCGAGCGTACTCAGTTCGTGCTTGCGGGCAACAGGCATCAGGCGGCTTTCAAGCAGGTAGGCCTTATCCTTGGTCAGAATCAAGCCGGAGCGTTCCTTGACCAAGCCGGTAATGAAGTCGAAATCGTCAGGCTTCATGACCGGCCCCTACCCAATAAAATCCATGGCGTATTCGGCCAAGCCCTTGAGCGGCAGCACGGCGCTGCACACGCCGTGAGTGGCGACGGCGCCGGGCATGCCCCAGACAACGCTGGTCGCTTCGTCCTGGGCGATGACCGTTCCCCCCGCATCAACAACTTTCTGTCCTCCCTTGAGGCCATCGGCTCCCATACCGGTCAAGATGACGCTCAGCACCCGTGGGCCGAAAACCTCAACCACGCTGCGCAACATGGGATCCACCGCCGGACGGCAGAAATTTTCCGGTGGATCCTGATTGAGCCGAATGATCTGCTGCGGACCTTTCTGCTCGACGCCCATGTGATACCCTCCTGGCGCCAAGTGAATATGTCCCATTTTCAAGATGTCGCCATCCTTACCTTCCTCGCATTTCCAATTGGTCTGGCGGGTGATATGTTCGGCCAGGATGGTGGTGAATGTGGGCGGCATGTGTTGGGTGATGATCACCGGAACCCTCAATGAGGGCTTCAGGTTCTTGAGGAGTTCGAACAGGGCCTGGGGGCCACCCGTGGAACTGCCGATGGCCAGAATGTTGGGCCGGTGGATTCCCGCTTTCCGCAGGACGATATCGGCTGAGGTCGGCATCGCGGACAGAGAGGTGGCCTGGCCCTTTGCCGCGCCCCGTTCGTCCTTGGTGGACTTGCTCTTACCGGCGGCGCCCAGGGATTT
Source organism: Alphaproteobacteria bacterium (assembly GCA_024278615.1). GTDB lineage: Bacteria > Pseudomonadota > Alphaproteobacteria > Rhodospirillales > 2-02-FULL-58-16 > JAJRSS01. Next base: position 15,431 of record JAJRSS010000117.1, on the reverse strand, counting down.
GACCTTGGCCACCAAATCGCGCCGGAAGTCACCCCCATCGGTGCCGGTGATTCCCCGGCTCGAAGTAGGCTTGGGAACGTAATCCGCGGCACCCGCCTGCAGGGCCCGCAGGCTTACTTCCGCGTTCTTGGCGGTCAAGGTGGAGGCCATAATGATCTTGATATCGGGATCTTCCTTGATCATCAACGGCAGGGCGGTCAAGCCATCCATTTCAGGCATTTCGATATCGAGGATCACCACATCGAATTTCTGGTGGGCGATCTTGTTGACCGCGAGCCGGCCGTTGCTCATGGAAGCGGTAACTTCGATTTCCGGATCTTCGTTCAACATCCGGGACACGAGGCCGCGTATCACCGCGGAATCGTCAACCACCATGACCTTGATTGTGTCGGCAAACTTGCTCACCGCCGCTGCGGTTTGGCGGGTCGCTGTTTCGTTGGCTTGAATCATTAGAGAAGGCCTACCTGGGCAAACTTGGCTTGTATGATCTCGCTGTCAAATGGCTTCATGATGTATTCACTGGCCCCGGCGCCAATGGCTTCCTGGATATGATCGATATCATTTTCCGTTGTACAGAAAATGACGATAGGATCCATTCCCGTTGGCAAGGTTCTCAGCTCCCTGAGGAACTCAATACCGCTCATCACCGGCATGTTCCAATCCAGCAAGACAGCATCCGGCATGTTGTTCTTGCAGGCTTCCAGGGCTGCCTGTCCATCCGCGGCTTCATCCGTCTCGAAGTCCAGTTCCTGCAGGATTTTCCTGGCCACCATTCGAATGACCTTTGAATCGTCGACGATTAGACAAGATTTCATACCACCACATGTGCCTTTCAGGGGGGTGTCCCCGAGTTGCCTCCCGTTTGACCGGTCAGCGGGCCCATTCCTCCGCTTTTTTCCAATAGATTGCCAAATACCACCTTGGAGCTACGCCCCAATCGAACTATTCCGCGTTCCCGCCAGCCGGCTCCACCGCCGTGGCAACGGTCTGAGCCAGGGTCGCCACCAGGGCATCCCGATCGAACTTGGCCACGTAATCACTAAAGCCGACGTCGCGGCCCCGTTCGAAATCCTGGTTAGTGGCATGTGACGAAAGTGCGATCATCGGGATATCTTGCCACCTGGAATCGCCGTGAACGGCGCTGGCGAATTCAAAGCCTGTCATGCCCGGCATTTCGATATCGGTGACGATGGCATCGAAATTCACGCCCGATTCCCGTAACTTCAGGGCATCGTCGGCGCCTTCCACCGTGGTTACCTTGTATCCGGCGGCGGACAACAACGGCGTCAATAAGTTGCGGAAAAACGAACTGTCATCGACCAGCAGTACCCGCTTGCTGTTTTGCTCTCCCGTATCCCCTTCGGCGTTGCCGAACCAGTCGGTGAAAGCCTGGGTCAGATAGTAGCCGGCGTCCATGATATCCGTCGCCTTGCCGGCGATAACCGCGCTGCCGATCAGGCCGGGATGCCCGGCGGCAGAAATTTCGATATCCAGTTTGTCCTCGACGATATCCACGATCTGGTCCACCACCAGTCCCATGCTGCGGTCGTGATCGGTAAAGACGAGGATGGGTTGCCGGCCCTCGTTTTTCCACTCGTGATCCGCATCGAACGGGATCAAGGGCATGAGATGTCCGCGGTACTGAACCACATGCTGACCGTGTGATTTTTCCACCGATGCCGTGTCGATCTCTTCGAGGCGGGCAATGAGAGCCAGAGGCACGGCCTTCAATTCGCTTCCGCCGGCTGTGAAGATGAGCAGGGTGGTCTTTTCCTCTTCGTGGCTAGCCGTCATGGCCTTGGATTCGTGATCCGTCGATTTACCTGAAATTTGGCCCGTGGCGCTGGCGATACCGTTGGGGTCGAGAATCATGATCACGCTGCCGTCGCCCAGGATCGTGTTACCCGAATAGAACGGAATATCCCGGAGGATTGGCGCCACCGGTTTGACAACGATTTCTTCGGTATCAAAAACCTGATCGACAATAATGCCAAAGGTATACATTCCGACCTGGGATACGATGATGAATAACTCTTCTTCGTCCTGGTCGGCGGCGATGCTCATGGCGGCCGCTTCTTCGTTTGCCTGCCCGGCCGCTTCTATGGCTTCAGCAACCTCGTCCATTTCCGCCATAACCGTCGCTTCATCGGCCTTCGCGTCCTTCAGGGCGTCGCCGGCCTGTTCGGCTGCCGCCGTTGCTACCGCAATCTTGCTTTTCCTCGTGGCCCGCTGGACCGCCGCTTCATTCTCGTCAACACCGGGCTCGAAATCCTCGATCGCCTCGGCATCCCGTAAGGATTGATCTGCCGCAGCAGCAGCTTTTTCCGCCGATTGTACTTTCTTCCGTGCCGCGCTGATTTTTTCCTCCAGGATGGAATTCCGTGATTCCGCTTCGGCCAGGGCGCTGGCGGCCGATGAGATAGCGGACTCCTTCTTGGCGATAAGAGCCTTCACCTTTTCTTCCGTGCTTGCGGCGTCTTCCGCCTCGGCTTCCTTTTCGTCATTGTTCAGTTTCAACATATCCCGCAAGGGAACCAGCGGCAGCAGGCGGTTGCGCAACCGCAGGACAGGGGAATTGTTGATTATTTCCAGCTTGTTCTCGCCCCTCCCGGATGCCCGGACAAGCTCCAGTACACTGATTTGGGGAATGGCGAACCGTTCACCGCCACAAGCGACAATCAGCGCCGAAACGATGGCCAGGGTGAGCGGTATCTTGATGGTGAAGGTCGAACCCTTCCCTTCCACGGATTTCAATTCAACGGTGCCGCCTATCTTTTCGATATTGGTGCGCACGACGTCCATACCCACGCCGCGGCCGGAAACGCTGGTCACCTTCTCCGCGGTGGAGAACCCGGCCCTGAAAATGAACTGTTGAATTTGCTCGTCGGTCATGCTTTCCAGTTCAGTGTCACTGGCCAAGCCGTTTTCAGTGATCTTGGCGCAAATCCGGTCCATGTTGAGGCCGCGTCCGTCATCAGCGATTTCAATGATGATGTGGCCGCCTTCGTGATAGGCATTGAGAATGACCGACCCCATTTCCGGCTTGCCCGCGGCCGCCCGGCCTTCGGGATCTTCCAGGCCGTGGTCGGCGGAGTTGCGGACCATATGGGTCAGGGGATCCTTGATCAGTTCCAGCACTTGGCGATCCAATTCCGTTTCGGCGCCCAGCATCTGAAGTTCAATTTTCTTGCCGGTTTCTATCGCCAGGTCACGGACGATTCGCGGCAATTTGGCCCAGGCGTTGCCGATGGGTTGCATGCGCGTTTTCATCACCCCTTCCTGAAGATCGGTAGTGATGTGACTCAATCGCTGAAGAGGAACATGAAAATCACTGTCGTCATGGCCGCGAACCATTTGCAAGAGCTGGTTACGGGTAAGCACCAGTTCGCTGACCAGGGTCATCAGGCCTTCAAGCAGGTCCACATTGACACGAATGCTGGACGCCGCCACGGAACCTTCCTTTGCCCCATTACCAGTCTCTTTGGCATTGGCTTTCTTGGCGGCCTTCACTTTCCTGGGCTTGGGCGCCGCAGGATGTGCGGTGCCGGTCGTCGTCGTAGCATTTTCCGCCTGCATGTCAGTCGCTATCTGGGCGTCGGAAGCGGCTACCACGCCGGAGGCTTGAGCAGCTTCCACTTCGGCCAGCAGTTCGGCGGCCACTGGCGCGCCATGTTCATTGACCGATGGTCCGTTTGACGCGTCTCCGCCTGACTGGGCGGCATCTTCGGCGGCCATCTGGGAGTCGGAAGCGGCGACCATGCCGGCCGCTTCGGCGGCTTCCACTTCGGCCAGCAGTTCGGCGGCAACGGGAGCGCCGTGTTCATTGACGGGAGGTGCTCCAGTGTCTTCAACCGGCGTGTCCTGCTGGAGGCTGGCGTCCTGCGCGCTTTTGCCAGACGCCAGGGCGTTGAGGGTATCGATGAGTTCCTGGTCATCGCCTTCGGGCTCTGAACCTGAGCTTTCCAACTCGTCCATGAGGTCCCGGATGGTATCGATACACCGAAGGATCAGGGTCACCGCGTCGGGAGTCACTTCCAGATTTCCATCGCGAAACTTGTCGAGAACGTTTTCACCGGCATGGGCGACCTTTTCCAGTCTCGGCAGGCCGAGAAAACCACAAGTTCCCTTGATGGTGTGAACAAGCCTGAAAATATTGCCCAATATTTCCTTATTATTGGGGTCTTTTTCAAACTCAACCATCTGTGAGTCGATCAATGCCAGACTTTCCGAGGTTTCGGTAATGAACTCTGTTAAGAGGTCGTCCATTTCTTGGTCTCCTGATGACGCTGTTACCTTGGACTCCTTTACCGCCGTTCAAATGGAAATGGCGGGGATGGCTTCGGTCCACGGTCTTTAGATGGTGATTGCCCCTGAGAAAACGAGCCAAATTTGCCCTTAATTGGTAGCATGGGATTAGTTAATAACTTCCTAGGGATCAAGGTTTGCCGGGGTTACGGCCCGGTTACAGTCGGATTTTGGCCCTGACCGGGATAGGGCCTGGATGAGGCTTGGTGAAGACAAATGAACGATGAAAATACGCCCGTAAGGGCTTGATTAGGCTTTAGGAAGAGATCGGCAGCAGCACCGTTAGTCCGACTTGGTCGACGCCCGTACCGGTAACTTCGATCTCGGCGCCCAGGGCCTTGGCCATCAGGACGGAAAAATGCCCATGGACATTTCTGGCCGTGAGAATTTCGGGCAGGGGGTCCAGAGTCATGACGGCGCCGATATCGTCCGCCATTCGGGCGCCTTTGCCCTTGGCCGTTACGGCCACGCCAATACCCGGTTGGCCCCCGTCCGGGTTGGCAAACCGGAGGCTGAGCCTGCCGCCCCGGGGCAGGCAGTCCACGCCGATCAACACCAGGTTGAGCAGCAGCTTGGCGCCGTTTAAGGAAATCAGCGATGCCTTGCCCAAATCATGTTCGTCCACCCAGTCCAATTCGATACCGCCCACCTTCAGGTAGTCACAGGCAACTTTCTGCACTTCTTCAAGACGTGCTAACCCATTGGCGCCGCCGCCAAACCCGAAGGCCATGCGGAAGAAAGACACCCGGCGGGTCGCCTGAAGGGCGCTGCGGGATACCAGGTCGAGGGCTTCCTCGTCGCTGGCGCCACCCATTTCCTGGCGCAACTCCATCCCGGCGCTGATCGCGCCAATGGGTCCGATCATGTCGTGGCAGATGCGCGAACACATCAGCTGCGCCACCTTCAAGTCCACCTGCATGCTCAGTATTCCCCTTGTTCAAAACCTGGAAGTGCTCTGGTGTCTGGCGACGAACTACATGGCCTCTTTTCCACCAGAATGACCACCAATTCTCCGCCCAGACATACGCCGCATTTTACCAAACTTATCATTGATTCTTGGTATGAAGCCAAGGCACTTCCCATGACGGCATTTTGGCCGCAATATCCACCATACGCATAGGAGCTTGTCGTTTTTTGGGGGTGGGTTATTCCTCCCTGCTACAATAAAATGGACGAAATCAGGAGATAATTTATTGACCGGCTCGAAATCAGGGCCGCCGACGCAGGACGGTGGCGAAATTACCGCGAACCACGGGTCTCCCCGGACCGGGATGAAATCCGCCCTATCCCCCCTTAAGACCCACCCCAAGGGACGCCAGGTGCTTTCGGAAGCTATCGGCCGTGTCCGCGCCCTGGTCGGCGACGGTCCCCTGCGCCGCGACCTGCTGATCGAATACCTGCACGTAATTCAGGATAAATACGGACACCTGCCGGAAGCCCTGTTGGCCGCCCTGGCCGACCGGATGGGCCTGGCCCAGGCGGAAGTATATGAAGTCGCCACTTTCTACGCCCATTTCGACGTCATCAAGGATGGGCAGGCCGCGCCGCCGCAACTGACCGTCCGGGTCTGCGGCGGTATCGCCTGCGAGATGGCCGGCGCCCAAAATCTGTTGGAGGCCCTGCTGAAAGACTTACCGGATGGCCCGGAAGATAAGGTGCGTGTCATTCCCGCTCCCTGCGTCGGCGCCTGTCACCGGGCGCCGGTGGCCGTGGCCGGCCGGCGGCAGATCGGCCATGCCACTTCGGATACGGTCAAGGCGGCTGTCGGCGGCGGTCAGACCGAACCATCGCCGCCCGCCGCCATGGAACTCGCGGCTTATGTGTCCGGCGGTGGCTATGAGGTGCTCAAGGCCTGCCTGGATGGCGACAGAAGCCGGGAGGCGGTGACCGGCATCGTCGGCCAGGCTGGGCTCTTGGGGCTGGGCGGGGCGGGTTTCCCCGCCGCCCGCAAATGGGGCTTCCTCGACGGCACGCCCAAGCCCCGCCTGGTGGTCATCAACGCTGACGAAGGCGAGCCCGGCACCTTCAAGGACAGGCATTGCCTGGAAACCGATCCCCACCGGGTGCTGGAAGGCGCCCTGATCGCCGCCTGGGCGGTCGAGGCGGAGGCGGTTTACATCTACCTCAGGGATGAATACCCGGAGCTGCATGCGGTGCTTCGCCGGGAAATCGCCGCCGCCGGGAAAGCCGGCGTCACCGGCGGGATGGAGATCCACCTGCGCCGCGGCGCCGGCGCTTATATATGTGGCGAGGAATCGGCCCTGCTGGAAAGCATCGAGGGCAAGCGGGGCCTGCCCCGTATCCGGCCGCCCTATCCCGCGCAGGTAGGCTTGTTCGGCCGCCCGACGCTGATCAACAACGTCGAAACCGTGTTCTGGCTCAGGGAGATCATCGAGAAAGGCGCCGAATGGTACACCGGCGCCGGGCGGCCCCATTTTTATTCCGTATCGGGCCGGGTGCGCCAACCGGGCGTCAAGCTGGCTCCGGCGGGAGTCACCGTTAACCAGTTGATCGACGAATATTCGGGTGGCATGGCGGAAGGCCATACCTTCGCCGCCTATCTGCCCGGTGGCGCGTCGGGCGGCATCCTGCCGGCGGACAAGGGCGGCCTGCCCCTAGATTTCGGCGAACTGGAAGAATACGGCTGCTTCATCGGCTCATCGGCGGTGGTCGTCCTTTCCGACCAGGATGATATCAAATCCGCCGCCCGCAATCTGGTCCGCTTCTTTGAAGAAGAAAGCTGCGGCCAGTGCACCCCTTGCCGGGTGGGCTGCGAAAAGATGCTGGGACTGATGGCCCAACCGGTCTGGGACAAGGATCTGATCACCGAGCTTAGCGATACCATGCGCGACGCTTCCATCTGTGGTCTGGGCCAGGCGGCACCCAACCCGGTGCTCAGCCTGATTCGCTTTTTTGGAGACCGCCTGCAATGACCGAAACCGTTACCTTCACCCTGGACGGCCGGGAAGTGGAAGCCGGCGCCGGCGAAACCCTTTGGCAGGTATCCAAAAGGCTGGGCAGGACCCTGCCCCACCTGTGTCACCGGGAGGCCCCCGGTTACCGGCCCGATGGCAACTGCCGGGCCTGCATGGTGGAAATCGAGGGCGAGCCGGTGCTGGCGCCATCCTGCCGGCGGACTCCCACCTCCGGCATGGTGGTGAATACGGCGACGGAACGGGCGGAGAAAGCGCGGCGCATGGTTCTGGAACTGCTGTTGGCCGATCAGCCGGAACGGCGCCAGGCCCACGACCCGGATTCCCTGTTCTGGCATTGGGCGGCGGACGCCGGACTGGAGCAAAGCCGGTTCGCCGCCCGTTCCACCCCCGCCGCCAACGGCGGTCATCCGGCCGCCGACGGCAGTCATCCAGCCATGGCGGTAAACCTGGATGCCTGCATCCATTGCAACCTGTGTGTCCGCGCCTGCCGCGAGGTACAGGTCAACGATGTTATCGGCATGGCCAACCGGGGGGCTGAATCCCGCGTGGTCTTCGATTTCGGCGACACCATGGGAGACAGCACCTGCGTCGCCTGTGGCGAATGCGTCCAGGCCTGCCCCACCGGCGCCCTGATGCCGGCCAGCCTGCTGGATGAAAACGGCGTTCACACCGGCGCCGCCGAGCGCCAAGTGGATTCCCTCTGCCCCTATTGCGGCGTCGGCTGCCAGATGACCTTTCACGTGCGCGACAACAAGCTGTTGTACGTGGAGGGGCGGGACGGCCCGGCCAACCTGGGCCGGCTGTGCGTCAAGGGCCGTTTCGGGTTCGACTATATTCACCACCCCCACCGACTGACCACGCCTTTGATCCGCAAAGAAAACGTCGGCAAGGCAGTGGATCAGGCCGTGGACCCGGCCGACCCGTCCAGCCATTTCCGCCAAGCCACCTGGGAGGAAGCCCTGGACCGGGCGGCCCAAGGCCTGTCCCGCATTCGCCGACGCGACGGCAAATACGCCCTGGCCGGTTTCGGTTCGGCCAAGGGCTCCAACGAAGAAGCCTATCTGGTGCAAAAACTGGTGCGCACCGGGTTCGGGTCCAACAACGTGGACCACTGCACCCGGCTGTGTCACGCGTCATCAGTGGCGGCGCTGATGGAAGGCATCGGTTCCGGCGCTGTCACCGCGCCCTTCAACGCCGCCATGGATGCCGACGTGATCATCGTCATCGGCGCCCGGCCGGCGCAGAATCACCCGGTTGCCGCCACCTTCATCAAGAACGCCAAGAAGAACGGCGCCACCCTGATCGTCATCGACCCCCGGGGCCAGGGATTGAGCCGGCACGCCGACCATATGCTCCAGTTCAAGCCGGGTACGGACGTGGCGCTGCTCAACGCCATCCTGCACGTTATCATCGAGGAAGGCCTGACCGACCGGCAATACGTCGAAGGCTTCACCGAAGGTTTTGAGGCCCTGAAGGATCGCATCAAGGGCTTTCCGCCGGAAGAAATGGCCAAGGTCTGCGGCATCGACGCCGATACCATTCGCACCGTCGCCCGCACCTATGCGGGAGCCGAAAAGGGAATCATTTTTTGGGGCATGGGCATCTCCCAGCACGTGCACGGCACCGACAACGCCCGTTGCCTGATCGCCCTGGCGATGATTACCGGCCATGTGGGACGGCCCGGTACCGGTCTTCACCCCCTGCGCGGCCAGAACAACGTGCAGGGAGCGTCCGACGTCGGGCTGATCCCCATGTTCTACCCCGACTATAAAAAGGTCGCCGACGATGAAGCGCGCAAGACCTATGAAGACCTGTGGGGCGCGGAATTGGATTCCAAGCCGGGACTGACCGTGGTCGAGATCATGGACGCCGTACACGCCGATGAAATCAAGGGTATCTATATCATGGGCGAAAACCCGGCCATGTCGGACCCGAACGCCGGCCACGTCAGGGAGGCGTTGGCCAAGCTGGAACACCTGGTGGTGCAGGACATCTTCCTCACCGAAACCGCCTTTTACGCCGACGTGATTTTGCCGGCTTCGGCCTTTCCGGAAAAGGCAGGCTCCTTCACCAACACCAACCGGCAGGTGCAGTTGGCCCGCCCGGTGCTGGAGCCCCCCGGCGACGCCCGCCAGGACTGGTGGATCATCCAGGAGATCGCCAACCGCATGGGCCTGGGCTGGACCTACACCGGCCCGGCCGATGTTTTCGCCGAGATGCGCCGGACCATGACCTCCATCGCCGGCATCACCTGGCAGCGGCTGGAGCGGGAGGGCGCGGTCACCCAACCCTGCGCCGAAGAAGATCAGCCGGGCGCGGACATTTTATTCGGCGGCGGTTACCCGACACCCTCGGGCCGGGCCAAGCTGGTGCCCACCGACCTGTTGCCGCCCGACGAGCTGCCGGACGAAACCTATCCGGTGATATTGACCACGGGCCGCATGCTGGAACATTGGCACACCGGCGCCATGACCCGGCGGGCCGGCGTGCTGAACAGCATTGAACCGGAACCGGTGGCCAGCCTCAACCCGCGGCACCTGGAAAAACTGGGAGTCGCCGCCGGCGATCCGGTCAAGGTGGCCAGCCGCCGGGGCCAGATCCGGCTCAAGACCCGGGCCGACCGGGACGTGCCCGACGGCATGGTCTTCATTCCCTTCTGCTTCCATGAAGCGGCGGCCAACCTTTTGACCAACCCCAAGCTCGATCCTTTCGGCAAGATCCCCGAGTTCAAGTTCTGCGCCGTCAGCGTGGAGAAGGCATAGAGGGTTGGGGTGCTGGGGGGCGGTCTCCTGCTGGCGAGCCGATGAATCGGCCAGCCTAAACGATCAAACGCCACGCTGGCTTATGTGACATTGGGCGTGGCGTGCGTTTTCGCGACCGGTCATGAACGAAACACGACCATCGTTTGAAATTTGCTTAGCGTTTCCGAATTCAGAAGGGAAAACCATTTCTTCACGAACGGGTGCAGCGAACCCGTCTCCGCGATTACAAAATCACCGGTCGCGATTCCAACTTCGTCGAGAAAGTAAACGAATGCTTCCAACGGCCCGTTCTGGTGTTCGCCCATGACCCGGACGTTGAGGAACGCGTTGGCGGGAAGTTGCGATATCGTGGATCGCATGAACCCGAACAACCAAGCCGGGTCAGTCTTGCAGTGCAATGCTCCGAACAGAATAACGTGCTGCCGGCCAGACCGGTACGTTTCCCGGAGGTTGGCGGCAATGGTTTCATCCCGTGAGCCTCGCTTCAACCGCTGACGTTCCTTTTCCTGGCGCCCCGTCTCCTCGATGCCATTGACGATGAGCGACGGGTTTTTCCGCCTCGCCGTTCGGATAACCGCGGCGATATCGGCGTCGAGCAGCCGGACGTAGGGCTTTCCACTATCGACGCGGCCCATGATCCGGGCCAACTGTTTCGGCGTCGCCTCCAGCAGCAGGACATCGGTTACGATTTCTGAAAAGATATCGTTGGCCAGGAATCGCCGGGTATACTCGTCATGGTCTTCCCCCAGGCAGACAATTTGGTAATCAGACCGCCGCAGTCGGGGCCACCAGTCAGTGAGGGGCAAGATGCGATAGTTCAGGTTTTCCAGAATGGCTTCCCGTTCGGATGCGGACAGTTCCCTGAATCTGTCGAGCGCTTGCACCGCCGCAGAATGATAGGTCGTGTGCTGAACCCTTTCCCGGTTCGGCGGAGGGATGGTGGGAACGTAAATTTCGTCCAGGTACCACTCGATTGCGACGAGGACGAGTAAAAGGGCGACCGGCCACCCCAGCACCATCAACACTATTCTGGCAAGCGGTGAGTTCATTGGGTAAAGCTTTGATGTCGGTCAACGGATCGACCGCGGCCCATGGTAGTTGAAGCACAGGCCACGGGAACAGGAAATCGAGCGTTCAAGGGTTCTGATGGGATGACCTTCCCTTCCAACCCACCAGCGACTTGGATGCCGTTTTTTTACGGATGGAAGGGAAAGAGTACCCGATGACAACGGTCAAATCACAAAAATTGGGTGTCAGACGGCTGCGGAATTGAAACGATATCCGTGACGGTGAAAGTTGGGTGCCGTCGGAACCGATTTGGAGGTTATCTGGAAAATGTCGGATACCGTTCAGATCCTCGCGGTTTCGCACTAGTTTTGGCCATGTTTCCCGTAATCCGATCACTTCCGGGCCGGCATTGGATCTTCAATATTGCGGTCGTGGGGGCCGTCCTGGCGCTGGTCTATTTCGGCGCCGAACTGGCCTTTAATCGGGCCGAGGAAAAAAGGATGAACACCCTTCGACAGGAAATAAGCGCCGCCGCCGGAAAGTGGTTCGTCGAAGAGGGTGTTTCCAAGCGATTCAACGGTCGGACCTTCATCATGGCGAGCGCCAACAGCGCCCTGGTCGACGGCGACCATTTCTACGATCTTAGCCTCATCTGTTACGGCCCTGGCGAAGTCGGGGCTTCGCTGCTCGTCCTCGTTTACAAGGTGGCGATCACTCCGCACGGGCTTGGCGCCTATCCTTTGGGCGCCGGCGATCGGGCTGAACTGGTGAAGACGGAAGGCAGGTCCGGTCATTCCCTGACGCTCGAATACGCAGCGGCGAGCGAAGCCCTGGAAACCCGCCTCGACCGCGACGATCCGGACCTTCCCGAAAAGATGTTCGCCGGTCATTTCAGCAAGGATTTCCCCCTCACGGTTCGCGGCGTGGATGGGGATGTGGCGTTCGTCGACGGCACCGCCTTCGAACGCCAGGCAAGGCGTCGCATCCTCAATGCCTGTTCGTCGGAAAGCGTGATCAGATGAGCATTGAGGGGACGGGAAGCCCTTTTACAACGTCGATTCAATCCCCGGCCGTGGCCAGGATAGAATCGGCCACCAACTGGACCGAAGAGTTGCCCTTGTCGCCGCCGGTCAGGGCCTTGGTGTTCTTGGAAACTTCCTGGCGCACCGCGTCGGCATCCACCGGGTGGGATTTCAGCATCACCGAGAGAATGGCTTCCACGGCCAGCACATGGGCGGCCAAGCTTTCCGTTTCTTCCAGGCGCTGGGTCGCCGTCGCCCCCAAGGACTGAAGATCGGCGGCGATGGCCTTCAGGTTTTTTTCCAGATCACCGATCTGATGAAAGAATCCCGAAGATTCCAGTTCCCTGATGATCGCGTCCGACGTTTTAGCGTCGCCGCCTTCATTGGCCATGGCGCCCTCCACCCGGTGAATTGAACATCGAGCATAGAGGCCCACCGGCCGGCTGTCATGGAAAAGCCCTTTTTCCCCGAATCCGGCTGAATTCGGCCTCACCCGGTCCACCCCCAAAAAGGGGTAAAAGAAATCCGGTCAGAGGCGGGTGCTCTGGGAGGAAAACACCTGGCCGGTTGTCGCATCGAAGACGCCGAGAACCAGCCCGGCGCCAATGGCGATAACGACGGCCGTAAGCATGCCGAGCCACATCGCTTTCATGGGTTTTGTGCTCCCTTTGATAACATAGGAATTTTCATCGGCTATTCCGCCGGTTGCTGGCGTTCGGTTCCGTCCGTCGCCTCGCTGCTGCTTTCCATTTCGGCCAGCCACAAATTGTGATGTTCGCGGGCCCAGTTTTCGTCCACCTGGCCGGTGGTAACGGCGCCAAGGGCCCCTTCCATGCCCAGTGTACCGATATAGATATGACCGAAAATGACGATAATCAGAGCCAGTGCCGTGATGGCGTGCCACATCTGGGAAAACTGCACCTCCTGCAACACCGACAACTGGGTCGGCAGCCCGAACCCGAAGATGTTGAGGAAAGCGAAAGTCTCGCCGAAGGGCGTGATCTGGTAGGGGAAGATGAGCGCCAAGCCGGATATGGCGGAGGATCCACCGCCCAGGATGACCATCCAGAAAACCATCTTCTGGCCAAAATTGAATTTTTTGGCCGGCGGGTGGTTCCTGGCGCCAAAAAAGCCACCCAGGGCAGCGATCCAGGTAAGGTCTTCCCGGCTGGCCAGGTTGTCCCTGACCCAGACGGTGAACATCAGGACCAAGCCGATGATGAAGGCGAAACCGATGTAGTTATGGCTGACTTTTCCCCAGTAGGTGAGCGCGGCAAAGGTTTCCTGACCGATGATGGGCATGAGGACATACTTGCCATAAAGGAGGTTGAGGCCGGTGAGTGCCAGAACGATGAAAGAGGACGCCGTCAACCAATGGGTAAAGCGTTCGAGAAAGCTGAACCTCTCGACGGTCCAGCCGGAAAACCCGGAATCGATGCGGATGCGACCACGAAAGGCAAAGAACGCGGCGATCGCCAACAGCGACGCCAGCATGGCCCAACCGCCGATTACCGAAATGGGGCCGTTGCGAATGGCCCGCCAATTGTCACCCTGGTCCTGAACCAGAATGCCCGCCTTCTTGTCGGGGATGGAGACGGTGCCGGCCGCCCCCCGGCGAACCTGACGCCAAAAATCCGAATCGCTGGTATTGCCTAATGAATTACCCGGTACATTGCCGCCGGTCTGGGCAAACGCCGTATCCGTATCCAGGGACAAGGATCCGGTGATCCCGGTCATGCCGCCGTAAGCAATAAGTACGGCAAGACCGGTAAAGCCCAGGAATTTTCGCAATGTATCCCAAACCATCATAATGAACCCCCGGCTAAACGAGTTTTCGGACTATTGGACGCCCTGTTGCAAAGAGCCCCGCTGGCGCAATTCCTTGATGCCGGCGGGCGGGCGGACATCCCGTTTGCTGCCCCCCCCGCCACCGCCGCCCAACTGGATGCCGGCCTGATACATGGCCCGCTGACGCAGGCTGCGGGTCTGGCTCTCGGACAACTGGGAATCCGGTTTTCCTAAATATTCACCCGGCTGATAATTCAGGATACGTCCCTGTTCTTCGGCCCGGCAACCGGCCAGCAGCAAGGCGAACATCACCGCCCCGCCAATGAAGGTAGTTTGTTTCGCCGTTTTCATAGGTGTTCCTTCCGCCGGACTGGATGCCCCCGGATTGGGTGACCCGGCACGACGGGCGGTGAACGGCGGCGCGGCATGCGCACCACCGTCCGATCCGCCATTCCTTCGCCCCGGATCAGGTACCCGCCTTGAGCTGATAAGCGGTTCCCCAACCCCAGGCGCCCGATCCAAAGCCGCGGGCGACAACCCGCTCGCGGTAGATGTTGGCGACGATGTCCCCGTCGCCCCCAAGCAGTGCCTTGGTCGCGCACATTTCCGCACAGATGGGCAGCTTGCCCTCCGCCAGACGGTTGCGGCCGTACTTCTGGAACTCGGCCGAGGAATGATCCACCTCGGGGCCGCCGTTGCAGAAGGTGCACTTGTCCATCTTGCCACGGCTGCCGTAGTTGCCGGCCTGCGGGAACTGAGGCGCTCCGAACGGGCATGCAAAGAAGCAATAACCGCAACCGATGCACAGGTCCTTGGAGTGCAGGACCACGCCTTCTTCGGTTTGGTAGATGGTGTCCACCGGGCAAACCGCGATGCAGGGCGCATCGGAACAATGCATGCAGGCCACCGAGATCGACCGTTCGCCGGGGTTGCCATCGTTGATGGTCACCACCCGGCGGCGGTTGACGCCCCACGGCACCTCGTTTTCGTTCTTGCATGCGGTCACGCAGGCGTTGCATTCGATGCAGCGCTCGGCGTCAACCAGGAACTTCATTCTTGCCATATTACTGACTCCCCAAGCTGAATGTTACGCTGCTTCGATGCGGCACAAGGTGGCCTTGGTTTCCTGCATCTGCGTCACCGAGTCGTAACCGTAGGTGCCGCAGACGTTGGCCGCTTCGCCCAACACGAACGGATCGGTGCCCGGCGGGTACTTGTCCCGTTGGCTCTTGCCTTCCCAGTGACCGCCGAAGTGAAACGGCATGAAGGCCACGCCCCGGGCAACCCGGTTGGTGACCATCGCCTTGACCAGGACCTTGCCGCCTTCCGGCGAATGGACCCAGACGTCGCCGCCATCCCTGACTCCGATGTTGTTGGCGTCGAACGGGTTCATTTCGCAGAACATGTACTGCTGTAACTCCGCCAGCCACGGGTTGGACCGGGTTTCGCCGCCGCCGCCCTGATACTCAGCCAGACGCCCCATGGTAAGAATCGTGGGGAAGTTCCCGGAGTGATCGACCTTCTGGATCGATTCGTACATGGTCGGCAGGCGATAGGCCTGCTTGTCCTTGTAGGTGGCATATTCGGGCAGAAGGTCCCGCCGGTTGGTG
>JAJRSS010000116.1 GCA_024278615.1 Alphaproteobacteria bacterium | reverse complement strand
CGTCATGAGCGCCGTCGGCTACAACCTGCGCCTCATCCTCAAGTGGTTGAGGATACTTTTGCGCAAAATTATCGCCGCCATATGGGTTGCGATGATGCCTCGATCAGTGCTCAAACAGGCTTCTTAACAGCGAACTACGACAGGCGGGGAAAAAAAGCAGCGCCTACATCACTTTGCACGCGTCGTCGAAATCCAGCCTGGGGCCGCGCGGAAACAGGGCCGTCGGATCGCCGTAGCCGACATTGCAGATGAAATTGGATTTCACCGCGCCGCCAGCGAAGAAGGCTTCGTCGACCATGGCGTTGTCGAACCCGGACATGGGCCCGCAATCCAGGCCCAGGGCGCGGGCGGCGAGCATGAAATAGGCGCCCTGCAGGGTGCCGTTGCGAAAGGCGGTGGCCTGGATAAGCCCTGGGTTTCCCGAGAACCAGGACCTGGCGTCTTCGTGGGGAAACAGCTCCGCAAGCCGGTCATGGAATTCCAGGTCGTATCCGATGATGGCCGCCGCCGGCGCCGACATGGTTTTTTCCCGGTTGCCTTCCATGAGGCAGGGCATGAGCTTTTCCTTGGCTTCGGCCGAGACCGCGAAAACGATCCTGGCCGGCGAACAATTGGCGCTGGTGGGCCCCATGCGGGTCAGGTCCCAGACCTGGCGCAGCAGTTCCACGGATACGGGCCTATCCGTCCAGGCGATGTGGGACCGGGCCCGGCGGAACAGAATGTCGAGCGCCGATTCGGTAAGGGTTGGGGGTGTTTCTCGGGGCATGGGAACCTCCGCTCTTTCCCGGCTCGCCGCATGGCCATCGGATTGTTTCAATATCGGCCGGAAAGACTCTAATGGATTGCCCGTGGGAAAACTTGCCTTTAGGGAATTGGCCGCTATGAATCAAGATATTCATTCTTGAGGGGCGATCGTGCCGTGAACCGGGAGAAAAAAAAAGCGGGGGGCCGGCGCCAGGGCTGGCAATGTTCCGCCGCTTGCGCGGTGGCGCTGGGTGCCGCCCTTTGGGCGGGGACGCCGGTTTCCGTGCTGGCCCAGGCTGAAATCAAGGACACCCCTTCCGCCGTCATCGTCATGTACCACCGGTTCGGCGAGCGCGATTATCCGGCCACCAACATCACCATCGGTCAATTCGAGGCCCACCTGCGGGAATTGGCCAGCGGCGGCTATACGGTGCTGCCGGTGGCGGAAATCATCAACGCGGTGCGCGGCGGCAGGCCCCTGCCGGCGAAGACCGTTGGCCTGACCATCGATGACGCCTATCTGTCCGTTTACCGGGAGGCCTGGCCCCGATTGAAACAGGCCGGCCTGCCCTTCACCCTGTTTGTCGCCACCCGGGCGGTGGACCGGGGCCTCGGCGGTTTCATGACCTGGGACCAGATCAGGGAGATGGCGGAAGGAGGCGCCACCATCGGCGCCCACACCGCATCCCACCTGCACATGCCCCGGGCGTCAATGGAGCAAAACCGGGAAGAGCTGGAAACATCGAACCGACGCTTTCGCGAGGAGTTGGGCGCGGCGCCCGGCCTGTTCGCCTATCCCTACGGGGAAGCCAGCCTGGCGTTGGAAGTCATGGCCCGCCAAAGCGGGTACGCCGCCGCCTTCGGCCAGCATTCGGGCGCCCTGGGTATGGGCGGAAATTTTTTCAATTTACCCCGGTTTGCCCTCAATGAACGCTATGGCGACCTGTCACGGTTCAGGCTGGTGACCGGCACCTTGCCCCTTCCGGTCACCGACGTAACGCCGGCCGATCCGTTGATTACGGGCGGCAACCCGCCGGCCATGGGATTCACCATCAAGTCCGGCGACCCGGAGCTGAGCCAAAGCCTGAACCGGCTGGCATGTTATATCTCCGGTTCGGGCCGTGCCCGGGTGGAACGGCTGGGCGATCAGCGAATCGAAATCCGGGCGGACGCCCCGTTCCGCACCGGCCGGACGCGGCTTAATTGCACTTTGCCCACCCGGTCCGGACGCTGGCGTTGGTTCGGCCGGCAGTTTTACGTCCCCCCAGGCTGAAGACCGGCCGGCGGGTTAAAGGCGGAATGACGCCGGCGCCAAAACCCAGCGCCATGCATGGCCCACCAAAAAAAACCGGCGCTAAAAATTGGCGCCGGTTTTTCCCTCGATACGGTCCGGTTTCAGATGATCGGGTGGGGAGTCGCGTCCTCTTCCAGCAGCCGCACGTCATCCAAGCGCCTTAAGTCGTTGGCGCTGATCATGGAGCGGATCACGTCCACGTATTCGGCGCCGCGCTCTGAATACTTGAGCAACCCGCCGGCCAGGACCATGCCGTCCAGCGGCGCGCCGTTAGCCCGAAGGGACTGGCGGATTTTGCGGAATTCTTCATAGGCCCGGTGGGTATTCAGGTTCCAGGCGTAGGAGCGGACGGAATCGATCAGGCTGTCGAAAACCCGGATCTTGTGGGTTCTGCCCGCGTCACGATCGAGAGGGATCAGCCCCTGGGTGGATTTGGAGAACGTCCACTCGCCGAACATGGCGTTGCCTTCGCGAACGAACCGGGACGTCCCCCAGCCGCTTTCCGTCGCCGCCTGGGCCAGGGCCAAGGAAGGCACGATCACGTCTACCCGTTCGATCAGACCGTCCAGGTCGTCGCGCGCCAACCCATAGCGTTCGGCCATGACGACCAGCCACAACCGGTCGGCGGGGCCAATGCGCTGGCCCAGGGATTGGCGGTAGCGAAGGTCCCAAAGCCGCTTGCGGCTGGCCAGGATTTCTTCGTTGACCTGCAGGACCAGGGGCAGAACGGTCTTGAGAAAGGCCGATTTGCGCTCCTTGGTTTCCCTGATTTTGGTCAATGCCGGCGGCAGGCTGGCCAGGAACAGCCGGGGGACCTGGCTCTCGCCCTTGACCACCGCATCAAGATCATAGCTGAGGTGGACCAGAACCTGGTCCTCCTCGGGCACCACATCCAAGTCCTTGGTCACCGGCAGGGTGAAATCGATTTTCAGGGGCGTCAATCCATCCTTGACCGAAGCCACCAGACGATAAACACCGGAATCGGCCGCTTGCGCCTTGATCACGGCCTGGGGCGCCGCCGTCTCCCGGCTCGCCGGGTCGACGAGGCTCACCGTGAAAAGACCGGCCGTGAGAACTCCAACCAGGGCCAGGGCGCTGCGCTCAAAGTTCATCATTTCAAAACTTCCTTTGCGGACCATCGCGCCATCTTGCTGTTTGGCGCTGTTTGATCCCTCCCGTTGGTTTTGCGTACACTTATGCGGTACGTCCTTGCTACGTCCTTGAAAATTTTTCCAACACGTAAACAAAGCGGAACTAGCGGCCGGCGATTTGGGGAATTTTTGTTATTAGAAATTTATCTAAATTGTTAAAAAGGTTTTATTAAAATTTTAGAGATATTGCCAGTAAAATTTTTAATCCGTTGATTTATAAGTATTATTTAGGAATGAGATAGTTCCGAATCGAACCTATTTCGGCGATTCGGGGGAATCTCACGCCCCCTTCAACACCCCGGCGCCGGAGCAAAAATCATGGCGCGTCAGCCTAGGTTGGCCGGCGCCGGATTAATCATTACGAAATTGAAATAAAACCGATCCGGAATGACCGCGTAACTCCGATCCGCCGCGCCAACGCCCACGGCGCGCCAAGCCGATGGGATGGTGATCCGGGGTCCTGGCGGCGGGTTCTATACCACCGCCCGCACTTCCAAGACTTCGGGAATGTAATGGCGCAGCATGTTTTCAATGCCATCCTTGAGGGTCGCCGTGGAACTGGGGCAGCCGGCGCAAGCGCCCTGCATGTGCAGGTAGACGATGCCATCCTCGAAGGCATGGAAGATGATATCGCCACCGTCTTGGGCTACCGCCGGGCGGACCCTTGTATCCAGAAGCTCCTTGATCTGGGCAGTAATGCTGTCTGATTCTTCGGCCTCTACCGCGGGATCATCGCCGTTTTCATCCAGCATGACCGGCTTGCCTGACGATAAATGATCCATGATGGCGCCCAGAATCTGGGGTTTCATGACCTCCCAGTCCAGGTTTTCATCTTTGCTGGCGGTAATGAAATCGGCTCCCAGAAAGACTCCCGAAAGGCCCCTGATCTCGAACAGGCGCTGGGCCAGGGGGGAGCGGGCGGTGTCATCCCGGTGGGTGAAGTTGGCCGTTCCCGACTTCATCACCGGGCATCCGGGGACGAATTTCAGGGTGTGAGGATTGGGCGTGCCTTCGGTTTGAATGAACATGGCGTATCTTTCCAGGCTATACCGCAGGGGCATTCAGGATCCCAACAGTATAGACCATCCGCCCATAACCGACAAACGAGCCCCAAGGTTTGGCGCCGCGCCCAGGCGGATGGAATATAATTTCAGGCGCCGAGGAAGCCGACGGCTTCCTGAATTTCCTTGAGGATGGGCCGGGCGATTTCCCGGGCGCGGGCGGCGCCATCGCCGAGAACCCCGTCCACATAGGCCGGATCACCCATGAGGCGGCGCATTTCCTCCTGCACCGGCCCCAGCTTGGCCACCGCCAGGTCGGCAAGGTGCTGCTTGAAGGTGGAAAACTGCTCGCCGCCGAAACGGGCGCACACGTCTTCCACCGTCGAGTCGGCCAGGGAGGCGTAGATGCCCATCAGGTTGGCGGCCTCGGGCCGGCCGTCGAATTCCTTTGGGCTGGCCGGCAGGGGATGGGGGTCGGTCTTGGCCTTGCGGATCTTTCTGGCGATGGCGCCGGAATCATCGGTCATGCCGATACGCGAATTGTCCGAAGGGTCCGACTTGCTCATCTTGGCGGCGCCGTTCTTCAGCGACATGACCCGGGTGGCGGCGCCGAAAATCAGGGGCTCGACCATGGGGAACAGGTCAACGCCAAAGTCGCTGTTGAATTTCTGCGCAATGTCGCGGGTCAGTTCCAGGTGCTGTTTCTGGTCTTCGCCCACGGGCACGTGGGTCGCCTTGTAAAGGAGAATGTCGGCGGCCATGAGATTGGGATAGGCGAACAGGCCGACAGAGGCGTTTTCCTTGTCCTTGCCCGCCTTTTCCTTGAACTGGGTCATGCGGCTGAGCCAGCCCAGCCGGGCCACGCAGTTGAAGATCCAGGCCAGTTCCGCGTGGCCGGATACCTGGCTTTGGTTGAAGATAATGTTCTTCTTGGGATCCACTCCGGAGGCGATCATGGCGGCGGCCACTTCGCGGGTGTTGGCGGTCAGTTCCTCCGGCTTCTGCCGGACGGTGATGGCGTGCATGTCGACGACGCAGAAAATGCAGTCGTAATCATCCTGCAGCCGGACCCAGTTCCGGATGGCGCCCAGGTAGTTGCCCAGGTGAAGGTTGCCTGTCGGCTGCACGCCTGAAAAAATTCGCTTCATGAAACCTGTCCGCCGCCACGAGAGAGCGGCGGAGTTATGGCCTTTCAGGGAAATGAGGTCAAGTAAGCGGTCAGCAGGCGTCCTTAGGGCTTAACCCGGCGGGAGACCAGGGCTTTGACGTCGGCGATGCGGGCGGCGCCCAGCACCTGGGCCAGCACGGCGAATACGGCGATCCCTCCGCCGACCAGCAGCGCCAGGGCGCCGACGCGCCAAAGGGCGTCCCGGTCCAGCCAGGGGACCAAATAGAGGGAGGCGAAGTAAAGCGCCGCCCCCATGCCCAAGCTGGCCAGCAGCGACCGCGGCAGGCGGCGCTTCAGCCGCCCGTCCAGGACAAGATGCCCCCGGCGGTGAAGAATCAAGGCCAGCGCCCCGGCGTTGAACCAGGATGTCAGGGCCGTCGCCATGGCGATGCCCACGTGCAGGAAAGGTCCCATCAGGATGAGGTTGAGGACCAGGTTGGCGGCCACCGCCACGATACCGACCTTGACCGGCGTCGCCGTGTCCTCGCGGGCGAAAAATCCGGGGGCCAGGGCCTTGACCAGCACATAGGCCGGCAGGCCCATGGCGTAAACGGCCAGCGCCTGGGCGGTGGCGACGGATTGCGCGGGGCCGAAGGCGCCACGTTCAAACAGCACGACAACGATGGGATGGGCGATGATCACCAGCGCCACCGCCGCCGGCAGGGTGAGCAGAAAGACCAGTTCCAGGGCCCGGTTCTGGCTGTGGGCGGCGGCCTCGGTCTGGCCGGCGCGAAGCTGGCGGGAAAGCAAGGGCAGCAGCGCCGTGCCGACGGCGATGCCGATGACCCCCAGGGGCAGCTGGTTCACCCGGTCGGCGAAAAACAGGTAGGAAATGGACCCGGACGGCAGCAGGGAGGCGATCACCGTATCGATCAGCAGGCTGATCTGATAGACGCCGGCGCCCACCACCACCGGCGCCATGCGCCGCAGCAAAAGGCGAACGTTGGGGCTGAGCCTTGGCCGCCGGGGGCGAAGCACGACGCCGGCGCGGGCACAGTGAACGTAAAGCCACGCCAGTTGCACCACGCCGGCCCCGGCGACGCCCCAGGCCAGGGCGTGACCGGGGCTTTCCAGCACCGGCGTCAGCAACAGGATGGCGCCGATCAGGCACAGGTTGAGCAAAATGGGCGTGGCGGCGGCGGCGGCGAAGCGCCCCAGGGAATTGAGCACCCCGGCCATCAGCGACACCAGGGAAATGAACAACAGGTAGGGAAAGGTGATCCGGGTCAGGGTCACCGCCAGGTCGAACTTTTCCGCATCATCGATAAAGCCGGGGGCGAAACCGATCATCGCCCACGGCATGGCCAGTTCGACGATGATGACGAAGACCAGCAGGGACCACATCAGGACGCTGAGCGCCTGTTCGGCGAGGGCGTGGGCCTTTTCCTTGTCGCCGTCTTCCACCAGGCCGGCGTAAATGGGTACGAAGGCCAGGTTGAACGCCCCTTCGGCGAACAGGCGGCGAAACAGGTTGGGGAACTTGAAGGCGACAAAAAAGGCATCGGCCACGGGACCGGCGCCAAGGATGGCGGCGATCAATATGTCCCGGATGAACCCCAGGAAGCGGCTGATCATGGTGGCGCCGCCAACGGTGGCGATGGAACGCAGAAGAACCATGGATTCTGTCTAAAGGTTTTTTAAGGCGCCGAAAAGGCGGTTAGGGAAGGCAACCGCCGCTATTCCGCCGCGGCGGCGGATTGCTTCTTGCTTCCATCGGTTTCGATGGCGGCCAGAAGGCCCTTGCGCATGGCCTCTACCTTGTCCTTGCCTTCCGCCTTCAGGCCGAAAACATCCTTGACGTAAAAGACGTCCACCACGCGTTCGCCATAGGTGGAAACATGGGCGCTGGCGATCTGCAGGCCCAGGGCGGTAAGCGCCGCCGTCACATCGTGCAGGAAACCAAGCCGGTCGCGGCCATTGACTTCGATCACCGTATGGTTGGTGCTGGCCTTGTTGTCGATCAGAACCCTGGGCGGCACGGTGAAGACGCCGGTGCGGCTGGGCAGCGCCCGGCGGCGCGCCTTTTCCAGTTCCCGGGCCGGCGCGATCCTGCCCATGATGGAATCTTCAATGCGGGTCCACAGTTTCTTCAGCCGGTCCGGATTTTCGAAGGCGCCGCCCCGGGAATTCTGAACCCAGAAAGTGTCCAGCGCCATGCCGGTGGTCAGGGTTACGATCCGGGCGTCGACGATGGTCGCGCCGCCCAAGGCCATGGCGCCGGCGATCTGCGAAAAGAGGCCGGCATGATCGTCGGTGTAAATAATCAGTTCGGTGGCGTCCCGGGACGGATCCACCCGGGTTTCGATGTGCAGCCTGAGTTTTCGTTCTTCCGCGTCGCGAATGACACGGGCGTGGCGCGAGTGGGTAGCGGTATCGAAACCCAACCAGTAATCCACATACCCCCGGGCTATCTGTTCTTCCACCAATTCGCCCGGCCAGTCGGCCAGTTCCTGGCGCAACCTGTCTTGCGCTTCGCCGACCCGGGCGCTGCGCCTCTCCGCCGGCAGGCCGCCGGTCATGATCTCCATGGCCCGGTAGTAAAGATTGCGCAGCAGCGTCGCCTTCCATCCGTTCCACACGCCGGGACCGACGGCACGGATATCGGCGACGGTCAGGACCAGCAGCAGGCGCAACCGTTCCGGCGACTGTACCACCTCGACGAAATCGGTCACCGTTTTTGCATCGTCCATGTCCCGCTTGAAGGCGGTACGGCTCATCAACAGGTGGTGGCGAACCAGCCAGGAAACGGTTTCCGTTTCCCAATCATTGAGTCCCAACCGGGGCGCCAGCTTGAGCGCCACCGCGGCGCCCAATTCGGAATGATCGCCGCCCCGGCCCTTGGCGATGTCATGCAGCAGCACCGCCAGATAAAGAACCTGCCTCGACTGCACCTCGCCGACCACCTCGCAGGAAACGGGATGGTCCTCGACCAATGCGCCGCTTTCGATGCCGTGCACGACACCGATGGCGCGGATGGTGTGCTCGTCCACCGTATAGACATGGTACATGTCATATTGCATCTGCGCGACCACCCGGCCGAAATCGGGAATGAAGCGGCCGAACACGCCGGCTTCGTTCAATCGTTTCAGGGCCATTTCCGGATCCGACTTGGAGGTAAGCATTTCCATGAACAGGCGGTTGGCCTGATCGTTCCGGTGCAAAGCACGGTCTATGCGGTTCAGGTTCTGGGTCACCAGCCGGAGCGCCGCCGGGTGGATATCCAAACCATGGTGCTGGGCGCTGTGAAACAATCCCAGAAGTTTCACCGGATCGGTGGCGAAATCGTTTTCATTGGCAACCGTCAGGCGGCCGCCATCCACCTTGAAACCATCCACCTGGCGCTTGCGGAAGGGCAGGGAAAAACCGGTCAGGGAAAACCGGCGGGCCTTGTTGTCTTCTTCCAGCACGGCGCAAAGGATGCGGGTCAGGTCGCCCACCGTCTTGGCGATCAGGAAGTAGTGTTTCATGAACCGCTCGACGCCGCGGGCGCCCCCATGGTCCCTGTACCTCATGCGCTTGCCGACGGTTTCCTGAATGTTGAAGGTCAGGCGCTCTTCGGGCCGGCCGGTCAGGTAGTGAAGATGGCAGCGCACGGTCCATAAAAAATTTTCCGCCTTGGCGAAGTGGCGAACGTCGTCCGTGGTCAGCACCCCCTTGGCGACCAGCCCGCCCACGTCCTCCACCTGGTAAAGGTACTTGGCGATCCAAAAAAGGGTCTGCAAATCCCGTAAGCCGCCCTTGCCTTCCTTGATGTTGGGTTCCAGCACATATCGGGTATCGCCCATGCGGTCGTGGCGGGCGTTGCGTTCGGCCAGCTTGGCCTCGACAAACGCCGGGCCGGTGCCGGCGACCACTTCGGCGGCGAAGCGGCTTTTGAATTTGGCGTATAAATCCTGATCCCCCCACAACCAGCGGGATTCCAGCAAGCTGGTGCGGATGGTGATGTCTTCGCCGGCCAGGCGCAGGGCTTCATCCACGGAGCGGGTGGCGTGACCCACCTTGAGGCCCAGGTCCCACAACCGGTAGAGCATGAATTCAACCACCTGTTCCGTATGGGCGGTCCGCTTGTAGGGCAGCACGAACATCAAATCGACGTCCGAATGGGGCGCCAACTCGCCCCGCCCGTAGCCGCCGGTGGCGACAATGGCAAGCTGTTCGCCGGTGGTCGGATTGGCGGCCGGATAAACGTGGGTGACGGCGAAATCGTGGAGGACACGGACCAACTGATCGATGTGGAAAGCGTTGGCCCGCACCGTCTCCATGCCGGGCAGGGCTTCTTCTTCGAACCGGCGGCGAATTTCCGCCTGGCCGCGGACCAGGGCCTGCTTGAAAATATCATGCACCAGGCCTTGGGTTTTGGGGCCATAGCCGGACCAGCCCACCAGACGGGCGAGTTCGCCCATCACCGCCTTGCGGTCGAAGATGTCGCGCTGCCGTGGAATGGGCGCCATGGCGTCTTCCGTTGATGCGCTTAGGGTTATACCGCAGAAACCTAAAAAACAGGGCCAAAACGCCCAAAGGGCATTGGAAATGGCGTCGCGGGCCGCTCCTTCCACGAAGGAATTGAGTTCAGTCCGACGCCAGCCCCTTGAGCCGGTAAATCAATTCCAGGGCTTCGCGGGGGGTCATCTGATCGGCGTCGATACCGCCGAGAGCCTCTTCCACCGCCGAAACCCGGGCCACGGACCGGTTTTCGTGGCCCGCCGCCCGGAACAGGGGCAGGTCGTCGGCCAGGGCCGAAATTCCGGAGGATTGCTGTTCCTTTTCAAGGGCTTCCAAGACCTCGCCGGCCCGGGCCACAACCGCCGCCGGCAGTCCCGCCAGCTTGCCCACATGGATGCCATAGGAGCGGTCGGCGGCGCCGGGGGCCACTTCATGCAGGAAGATCACGTCGCCCTTCCATTCCTTGACCCGCATGGTGTGGCACGAAAGGCTGTCCAGCCTTGCCGCCAGGGTGGTCAATTCGTGATAGTGGGTGGCGAACAGGACCCGGCAGCGGTTGATCCCGTCCAGGTGCTCGACCACCGCCCAGGCGATGGACAGCCCGTCGAAGGTCGCCGTGCCGCGGCCGATTTCGTCCAGGATGACCAGCGCCCTGGGCCCCGCCTGATTGAGGATGGCGGCGGTTTCCACCATTTCGACCATGAAGGTGGATCGCCCCCGGGCCAGGTCGTCCGCCGCGCCGACCCGGGAAAAAAGCCGGTCCACCAGCCCCAGCCGGGCCTTTTCCGCCGGCACGAAGGAACCCATCTGGGCCAGCACGGCGATCAGGGCGTTCTGGCGCAAAAACGTGCTTTTGCCCGCCATGTTGGGCCCGGTGAGCAGCCACAACCGGCCGCCGTCGTCGTCCAGCCGTATGGAGTTGGCGACGAAGCCCCCTTGGTGGGCCTTTTCCAGGGCTGCCTCGACCACCGGATGCCGGCCGCCGGTGATTTCCAGGTCCCGGCTTTCGTCCACCACCGGACGGCAATAGCGCCTGTCTTCGGCCAACTGGGCCAGGGCGCAAGCCACGTCCAGGGCCGCCACGGAGGCCGCCGCCAGGGCAATGGCGTCGGCGTGGCCCAGAATTTCCCCCACCAGATCATCGAACAGTTTCAGTTCCAGGCCCAGCGCCTGATCCGCCGCCCGGGCGATTCGTCCTTCCAGGTCGCCCAGTTCGACGGTGGAATAACGGACCGCGTTGGCCATGGTCTGGCGGTGAATGAAGGGGCCTTCTCCTGGCGCCGGCATGTTGTCGGCCTGCCGGGCCGGCACCTCGACGAAATAGCCGAGCACGTTGTTGTGGCGGATCTTGAGGGTGGAAATACCGGTCTGGCCGATGTAGCCGCTTTGCAGGTTGGCGACCAGCCGCCGGCTTTCGTCCCTCAGCGCCAGCAACTCGTCCAGGGCCGGCGCATACCCCGGCGCGATGAAGCCGCCGTCCTGGGTGCGGGCCGGCAGGTCCGGTTTCAGCGCCCGGCCCAAGCGATCGACCAGCGGCCCATGGGTCCCCAGGCCGGTGACCAGTTCCCGAATTCCGCCTGGCGCGCCAAGCGGACCGCTTTCCCGGCTGTCCCCGGTGGCCAGGGTTTCCTTCATTTCCGCCGCCAACCCCAGACCCACGGCGATGGCCGCCAGGTCACGGGGGCCGCCACGGCCGACGGTGACGCGGGACAGGGCGCGCTCCATATCAGGGCACCGCGAAAGATCCCGGCGCAGGGTTTCCCGAATCCGGGGGGCGCCGAGAAAATACTGGACCATATCCAGCCGATGGCGAATTGCGGCGACGGAATTGAGCGGCGCCGCCAGATGGGCGGCCAGCAGGCGGGCGCCGGCGCCGGTCCGGGTCCTGTCGATGGTATCCAGCAGGCTGCCCTTGCGGCCGCCGGATTGGGTCCGGGTGAATTCCAGGTTGCGCCGGGTGGCGGCGTCGATCTCCATCACCGCCCCACGGCCCTGCCTCTGGGGGCGGCCGATGCGCGGCAACTGGCCCTTCTGGGTCTGTTCCACATAGTCCACCAACGCCCCGGCGGCGGCCAGCTCGGCCCGGGAAAAGTCGCCAAAGGATTCAAGGGTGCCGACGCCAAACAACCTTTCCAGGCGTTTGCGGCCGTTGCTGCTGTCCATGCGGCCATTGGGCAGGGGCGTAAGCCGGTCCTTCCAATCATCCAGGGTTTCGAACAGGCCGGGGGCCTGGATCAGCCCTTCGGAAACCAGAATTTCCCCCGCGTCCAGCCGCGCCAGGGCGGCGTTCAAGGCGCCGTCGTCAACCGGCTGGGTATGAAAGCCGCCGGTGGAAACGTCGATCCACGCCAGGCCGAGGGCGCCGCCGGCCTGGGCGCAGGCGGCAAGGAAATTGTGCGCCCGGGCTTCCAGCAAGGTATCTTCGGTCAGCGTGCCCGGCGTGATCAGGCGAACGACTTCGCGATTGACCACCGCCTTGGGGCCCCGTTTCCTGGCTTCCGCCGGGTCTTCGGTCTGTTCGCAGACGGCGACCTTGAAACCCTTGCGAATCAGCCGCGACAGATAGGTTTCGTGGCTGTGCACGGGAACCCCGCACATGGGGATATCCCGGCCTTCATGTTTGCCCCGTTTGGTCAGGGTAATATCCAGCGCCGCCGCCGCCGCCGCCGCGTCGTCGAAGAACAGCTCGTAAAAATCCCCCATGCGGTAAAAAAGCAGGCTATCGGGGTTTTGCGCCTTGATGGACAAGTACTGGACCATCATCGGCGTCACCGCGCCGTTATCGGGTTTCTTGGGTTTCGTCTGTTTTTCGGCCTTCCCCTCTTTGCGTTCCGTGGGCGAGGGCGCCGGCTGGACGCCCGTGGACGGGCGGCCATTAGAGGGGCCGGGCGGTGTTTTTTCGCTGTATTGGTTTCGGCTGCCCTGCTGCATGGCGGATGCCAGCCCTGTTGTTCGTTGATGCCGGTATTGGGTTGGGTTGATTTCAGGCACCCTATCATGGGGCCGGCCATTCGGGCTATGAATCCCCCCTTTCCTTAGGCACAATATCGCCAACAACAAGAAAATTGGAGGGGTTCCATGGCATCGAACCAAACTGACTCCGGCCAAGCCGGCCCCAGCACGGCCCGCGAGGTGGTCAGCCTGTTTTCCGACCGGGATAGCTTCGAGGCGGCCGTAGGGGGGCTGATGGAGGCTGGCTTTGACCGCGCCGACCTCAGCGTCCTCGGTTCCCACGAGTCCATCGACGCCGCGGGCCATCCGGGCAAGCCGTGGAAAGACGTGCTTACCGCCCTGGTCGGGGAATTGAAATATGAAGGCCCCCTGGTCGCCGCCGGCGCCATCCTGCTGGCCGGCGGAGCCATGGCCGCCACCATCGCCGGCATCATCGGCGCCGCCGTCGGCGGCATCGCCACCAAGGAGCTTCTGGCGGAAGTAACCGCCACCCCCCACACGGAGGATTTTGCACGTTCCCTGGACGCCGGCAGTGTTATCCTGTGGGTACGGGTGGAAACCGACGAAGACCAGAAGAAGGCGGTCGAGTTGCTTGAACGGTGCGGCGGCGCCAATACCCACGTTCATCAACGGCCCGCATAATTTCAATTCAAACCCAATCCGACGGACTTTACGCCATGGACGATAAAACAAACCAATCCCTCGATCAGGAAGCCCTGTTGATGCACGCCTCGGGGCGGCCGGGAAAAATTGAAATCCGCGCCACCAAGCCGCTAACCACCCAGCGGGACCTGTCGCTGGCTTATTCGCCGGGCGTGGCGGCGCCCTGCCTGGAGATCCAGCGGGATCCCTCCCTTGCCTATGACTACACCGCCAAGGGCAGCCTGGTGGCGGTGATTACCAACGGCACCGCCGTATTGGGCCTGGGGGATCTGGGCGCCCAGGCGGCCAAGCCGGTGATGGAGGGCAAGGCGGTATTGTTCAAGCGTTTCGCCGACGTGGATGGCATCGATTTGGAAATCGACACCCGGGACGTAGACGAGTTCGTCAATTGCGTACGGTTCCTGGGACCCGCCTTCGGCGGCATCAACCTGGAAGATATCCGGGCGCCGGAGTGCTTCATCATTGAGCAACGGCTGCGCGAAATCATGGATATTCCCGTGTTCCACGATGACCAGCACGGCACCGCCATCATTACCGCCGCCGGGTTGATCAACGCCCTGCACCTGACCGGGCGGGACATCAATCAAGCCAAAATGGTGGTCAACGGCGCCGGCGCCGCCGCCATCGCCTGCGTCGAACTGATCAAGACCATGGGCGCGAAATCCGACAACATCATCATGTGCGATACCAAGGGGGTCATCCATCAGGACCGTACCGAAGGCATGAACCAATGGAAGTCGGCCCACGCGGTAAAAACAAACAGCCGAACCCTGGCCGAAGCCATGGAAGGGGCGGACGTGTTCCTGGGGCTTTCGGTAAAGGACGCGATCAGCCAGGACATGGTGGTTTCCATGGCCGACAGGCCCATCATTTTCGCCATGGCCAACCCGGACCCGGAGATAACGCCCGAAGACGTCAGTGCGGTGCGCGACGACGCCATCGTCGCCACGGGTCGATCCGACTATCCAAACCAGATCAACAACGTGTTGGGTTTTCCCTATATCTTCCGGGGCGCCCTGGATGTGCGCGCCGGCTCCATCAACGACGCCATGAAGATCGCCGCCGCCAACGCCATCGCCGAACTGGCCCGCGAGGACGTTCCCGACGAGGTAAACGCGGCCTATGCGGGCAAGCACCTGAAATACGGACCCGAATACATTATCCCGGCGCCTTTCGATCCGCGCCTGATCATCGCCGTGCCGCTGGCCGTGGCCAAGGCGGCCATGGATACGGGCGTGGCGCGCAAGCCGGTGATCGACATCGGCGCCTACAAGAACGAGCTTTCCGCCCGTCTGGACGCCACGGTGGCAAGCCTCCAGGCCATTTTCGAGGAAGTGCGTTCAAACCCCAGGCGGGTGGTCTTCGCCGAAGGGGAAGAGGAAAAAAGCATCCGCGCCGCCGTCTCCTTCCGCAATAACGGCTACGGCACGCCGGTACTCATCGGGCGCGAACGCAATGTCTACAAGACCATGGAAGCCCTGGGCCTGCCCGGCGCCGAGGACCTGGAAATTCACAACGCCAAGCTGAGCCAGTCCACCGGTGATTACATGGAGTATCTTTACGAGCGCCTGCAACGCAAGGGCATGCTGTTCCGCGACTGCCAGCGCATGGTCAACCAGGACCGCAACGTGTTCGCCGCCTGCATGGTGGCGCTGGGCGACGCGGACGCCATGGTCACCGGGCTGACCCGCAACTACCATGTGGCGCTGGATGAAATTACCCGGGTGCTGGATCCCCGGCAAGGTCAGCACGTGTTCGGGTTGTCCTTGTTGATTTCCCCGAGCCGAACCCTGTTTGTTTCCGACACCGCCGTTCACGAACTGCCGACAGCGGAACAGCTGGCCGATTTTGCCCATCAGACAGCGGTGGTGGCACGCCAGATGGGGCACGAACCCCGGGTGGCGCTGACGTCCTTCGCCAACTTCGGCAATCCGGACCTTTCCCGTTCGGCCATCATCCGCGATGCGGTCGAGATTCTGGACGGCCGCGACGCGCCTTTCGAAT
>JAJRSS010000115.1 GCA_024278615.1 Alphaproteobacteria bacterium | reverse complement strand
TTGAAGGAACCCAGCGTCAGCCTTTCCGATCTTCGGATGCTGGACGGCACGGTGTTCGAACAGCGCATGCTGATTGTCCTGCGCCTTGGCAATCCCAACAATGTTGACCTTGCCATCGACGGACTGACCTTCAACCTGGAAGTCAACGGCGAAGAACTTGCCGAAGGCTACTCGAAGGACGCGGTGACAATCCCCCGCCTGGGACAGGCGGCCGTCCGGGTGATCGCCACCACTACCTTGCTCGACATGGTGCGCCAGGCCATTGCCCTGGGCAGGACCACGGAACCGACCTACCGCATGACCGGCGATGTTTATTTGAAGGGCGGCTTCGGGCGCAGCGTTGGTTACGAGAAAAAGGGTACCCTCAACCTTATTCCCAACAGCGGCGGCCGCTACCAACCAGCGCCCGGTATAGAATAAATATTGGGAAGGTATGCGGAGGAGGGGGGGTACGGCAAACATCTTGAACAAACTGCCCTTGGGGCACGTTCAAGGCACCTGGATGGCCGAAACCGGGAAAGACGCCGAGAGCAGAGCGCCTTCGACCTCTTCCTGGAAGCCTGCGGGGGAAAACTGGAAAACCTGAGCGCCCCCCTGTGATGCGGCATTCCGGGAGACTAGTTTTTGAAACGCCTGATGGAAAAGGGTTTCATATCGATGTTTGGTTTTTTGCCCTGAATCATTTCAGCAACGAGCCGTCCTGTCTTCGGGCCGCCGGTGATGCCGACGTGCTGATGGCCGAAAGCGAAGTAGACATTGCTAAAATAAGGCGAACGGTCGATCACGGGCAGGCTGTCGGGCAAGGCTGGGCGATGGCCCATCCATTCCGTGAATTCCCCGGTCCGTACTCCCGGAAACAATCTCTTTGCGTGCCTGAGTAGCGTGCGCGCGCGTTTGTAGTTCGGTCCTGCCTGTAACCCGGCAAATTCCACCAGGCCGGCAAGACGCAATCCCATCGTCATGGGCGTGGCAACAAACTTTCCTTTCGTCGACATGATGGGGTATTTCGGTGCGACCCCGGGATCGGTCAGAACAACGTGGTAACCACGCTCGGTTTCCAAGGGTACCGGCGATCCCAAGCGGGCCGCCAGTTTGCCGGACCAGGCGCCCGCGGCAATTACAAGTGTTTCAATATCGATCGACCCTTGGGGGGTGATCAGGCTTTCCGGGCCATCAGCGCCAATCTCGATATCCGTGACTTCCCGATGCAGTATCGTACCGCCCTTGCCGGCGAAATCCTTGGCAAGTGATCGAACCAACCCTAGGGGATCGGGAATGAAGCCGTGGCCTTCAAGTACCAAGGCGAATTTGTAGTCCGGCGAAATCGACGGGTCCATTTCCTGAATTTCGCCGTTCTTCAGAAACGTGAATTTAGCACCATGACTCTTTCGCAAATTCCACGAAAAAGCCTCTTGATGATAATCCGCCTCGTTCTGATAAACATAAATATATGGGGCCGGTTTAATCCACTGCTCGGCGCTTGCGCCGCGAGCCAATTGCTGATGATCTTCGATAGCACCGGAAAGGATGTCGGAAAGTCCCGAGGCAATCGTCGTAACCTTTTTTGCCGAACTGTTGCGCAGGTAGTCAAAAAACCATGGTAAAATGCCCATCGCATAGGACCATTTAAGAGATAATGGACCCATGGGATTGAGCAACATAGCGGGCGTTTTCTTCCAGATACCGGGGATCATCACGGGCACGATGGCGGATGGCGCAATAATCCCGGCGTTGCCGAGTGTCGCGCCTTCTCCGGGGGGTACCTTGTCGATGATGGTTACTTCGTACCCAGCCCGCTGAAGGTTGAGCGCCGTGGCGATGCCGACAATGCCGGCGCCGATGACCGAAACGTTGCCGCCGTGATTGCTCATGATGTCCATTTTCCATTGTATGGCTGGCGCCTGACTGCCTCGGCGACCATGTTGGTAAGCGTCGACAGGTCGAAGACCGGAAGTCCCGTGGCTTCCTGAATTTCGACCGCGTAGGGCGGCATGTCCGTACATTCCAGAACCAAGGCACCGATATCGCCGTGGGCGTTCACCAGGGAGGTCGCGACCCCAACGACTTCCTCACGGACCAGATCGACATCCATATCGATCCGCTTGCTGTCGATGATGACGTCGGTGAATTCGGCGCAGTCATCCATCCCGGCTATATGAATCGGGATATCAGCGGCGCCGACGGCGGCGAAGTGGGCCGGCGTAAGCTTTCGCTTGACCGCTGTCATCACGCCGATGGACCGATCCTTGCGGAGCATCGCCGCAACCATAGGTACCTGGATCAGGCTCGAGAGAAATACCGGAATACTTACCTGGCTGGAAAGTTCCTGCTGGTACAGCGCCAGAAATCCGCAACTACCGGTGATGGCGGCAACGCCTTCTCCTTCAAGTTCCTTCATGGCCTCGACAAAGGGAGGAAGCAAATGCGGCCCCGGCTCGAGAATCAGCTCCCGGGTGCCGATGCCTTTGACAATCTTGTAGATGATCGGAAAGTCAAAACTTTCAGGGTGCTTGATGTGGCCCGGTGGTTTCGGGAAAACCGAATCGAGACTGAGGACTCCGATCCTCTGACTCCAGATATTTTTTCCGCCTTTTACAATCATCGCTTAGCACCTCTACTTGCCGGCCGCTCCCCGGCGACGCAGGAATTCGGAAATCAGGATAACGCTGCTCATGAACAGGAGCAGTAGCGTGGCGACCGCCGCCAGCGCCGGGCTGACCCTGAGCAGGGCGTCGTCCCACATCTGTTTGGGCAGAGTCGTCACTTCACCCCCGGTAACGAACAGCGCGATCGTCAATTCATCGAAGGAGATGATGAAGGCAAACATGAAGGCCGCGATCATGCCGGCACGGATCAGCGGAAAAGTCACCAACCACAAAGTCGTGATCTTGTTAGCGCCAAGTATCCACGCCGCCTGATCAAGCCGGATGTCGTAGTTCTTGATCACCGCCATGATGGTAATCACGACATAGGGAATTGCCAGAATGGTGTGGCCTAGAACGAGGCCAAGTGTCGTCCCGGTCAGTCCGAGTTTGGAATAAAGATAGAATAGCGATACGGCGATGATGATATTCGGGATGATAATCGGCGACACCAGGAAGGCGAACACCGCCCCCTTGCCGAAGAATTTCTGACGGGCAAGGAAAAAGGCGGCTGGAACACCGATACACATGCCGAGGAAGGCCGACGAAATGGCAACGATAAAGGAGCTGTACGCGGCATTGAACCAGACGCTCGACTGGAGAATCCCTTCGTACCACTTCAGGGAAAAACCTCTCGGCGGCCACGACAGGAAGCTCGCCTCGGTGAAGGATACCGGCACGATGAACAAGGCGGGAATCGCCAGAAAGCCTATGATCAGCAGGCCAGATGTCCACGCGGTGCCTCGCGCCATGGATCTTCGCGGCCGGTCGCTTCGACGGCGAAACACGATATCAAACAAGATACCCGCGCGCTCGCAAATGGTGGCCATGATGTCGATGAATATACCACCAAGGTACTTACCTGCCCGGCCAATCGGATTTGCCTTGATTGGGCCGGACGAATCACCAGCCCCGCCGGACAGTGTCGACAGGCCGAGCAGCCGGTCATACAGGAAGAAAATTATCAGCACGGAAACGAACAGCAGCATGGCGATCGCTCCGGCAAAGCCCCAGTTGAGTACTTCCTGGATTTGGAAAATTATAACCTGAACGATCATGGTATCGCGGGCGCCGCCGAGCAGGGCCGGCGTGATGAAGAAGCCCAAAGCGGTGATGAATACAAGCATGCCGCCGGCCGCGATACCCGGAACGGAAAGCGGAAAGTAGATTCGCCAAAAGGCCTGTCCGCCCCGCGCACCGAGTGTCGAGGCGGCTTTCGGCAGATTGCGATCGATGTTTTCCATCACCGACAGCATCGTCAAAATGCAGAGCGGCATCAGCGCGTGGACCATGCCGATCATGACACCGGTGAAATTGAAGATCATCGCCGCCGGCCGCTCTACCAGGCCGAGCGCCTCCATCCATTGATTTATGGCGCCCTTGCGGCCAAGCAGCACGATCCAGGCAAACGTGCGCACCAGAAAGCTGGTCCAGAAGGGCATCAGTACCCAGATGATCAGCGAATTTCGGGTTGAGGATTTTACCGTCGCCAGCAAGTAGGCGACCGGATAACCGGCGACGATGGCGAATATCGTCGTCCAGGTGGCGATCTTGAGTGTGATCAGCAGCACCTTCACATAAGTCGTGGAGGCAAACAGGCGGATATAATGTTCCGACGACAACGCTCCTTCCTTGTCGAGGAAACTCAGCCCCAAGAGTAAAACGGATGGATAAAGAAAGAAGAATCCGAGAAACAGTGCCGCCGGAAACAATGGCCAGAACCGCCACAACCTGGATCGTGTGGATTTTTCAACGCCGGAACCAAGGCCGGATCGCAAAGCACTCACGACATGCTTCCCTCTTCGGGGCTAAGCACAACGGTGTGCTCTCTCATCCAACCAAGTTTAACCGTTTGGTCTTTGCTTGCGCCGTTCAGCGGTCCGTTCGTCAATTGGGTGCACTTCATCTCGTTACCGCCCGGAAGGACAGCGTATGATTTGGTAACGGTACCGGTAATGATGGTTTCAACGAGCGTGGCTGACAAAATGTTATCTGC
>JAJRSS010000114.1 GCA_024278615.1 Alphaproteobacteria bacterium | reverse complement strand
TGAAGGAACGCCGGCCCCTGGTGCTGCTGGTGCGGGAAACGCCCCTGCACAAGGGCCACCTGAACCTGATGGCCCGGGCCGCCGACGCCGGCGCGGTGATCATGCCGCCGGTGCCGGCCTTCTATCACAAGCCCCAGTCCATCACCGACATCATCCACCAGACCCTGGGCAAGGCCCTGGATCATGTCGGGGTCGAGCATGACCTATTCGAACGCTGGAGCGGAACTTGAAGAAACAGATATATTTTATTGATTAAATTGAATTGGTAGAATCGGTCACTTTCCTGAAAGCGGCGGTTCCGCCGCTCCTTCGGATGCCCCTTCCCTTGAACGCCTTGCCTGATTCCCGGGTTTCTTGATGTTGATCAATCCCTCCCGGCGACCAAGCCCTTATCTTTTCGTCCTGGCGCAGGGGGCCGGCGCAGGGGGGGGGTGGAATTTTTTCTGAATTTCGGCCAAATTTTAAAATGTTCAATCAACCGCTCAAGCAGAATGGCGACATGCTGGGTGTGTGCCCGCACGATTGCCCCGATACGTGCAGCATCGTGGCGACGGTCGCGGCCGGACGGCTGAAAAGGGTTGCCGGTGATCCCGACCATCCGGTTACGCGCGGGCACATCTGCCGCAAGTACGCCGAATGGCCGCGAAGGATTTACGCCGGCAGCCGCCTGACCCGTCCCCTGCGCCGGTCCGGGGCCAAGGGAAGCGGCGACTTCGAAGCCATCGGCTGGGACGAGGCCCTGGCCCGGATCGGCGAGCGGTGGAAGCAAATCCTCGGCCACTCCGGCCCTCATGCCATCCTGCCGTTTTTCGGCTCAGGCACCGAGGGACTGGTCCACGGCCACATCGCGCCCCGGCAATTCTTCAACCGGCTCGGTTCCCTGCAACCAGTGAGGACCATCTGCACCAAGGCGGGCCGCGAGGGCTACCGGGCCACCCTGGGCACTTCGGCCGGGGCCGACCCGACGCTGATCCGCCAAGCCAAACTGGTGATTGACTGGGGCGTCAATACCGCCTCGACCAACATCCACCAGCAGATCTTCCTCAAGGAAGCGCGCAAGGCCGGCGCCAGGTACGCCGTCATCAACCCCATTGCCGTTACCGGCGCCGAAGGGGCGGACCTCTTTATCCAACCCCGTCCGGGCACCGATGCGGCGCTGGCCCTTGCCCTCATGCATGTCCTCGTCAAGGAAGGCCTTGTCGACCGACGCTTCATCGCCGATCATACCCATGGCTTCGAGGCGTTGGCCCAACGTCTGACCGAATACCCGCCACGAAGAGCGGCGGAAATTACCGGCGTCGCGGTGAAGGACATCCTTGCCCTGGCCCGGCTTTACGGGGAAAACCGGCGTTCCTTCATCTATGTCGGCCCGGGATGCCAGCGCCATTCCAACGGCGGCATGACCGTTCGCACCATCGCCTGCCTTCCCGCCCTGACCGGCGCCTGGCGGTATCCGGCGGGGGGTGTCTATTTCCCGACCAGCACCTGTTTCGCCGCTGATTTTTCATCGCTCGAGGGCGAGAACCTGCGTCCCAATGCGCCGGCCGGATACAACATGATCCACCTGGGCAGGATGCTCGAAGGCGACGGCGTGAAGAGCCTGTTCGTCTGCAACGGCAATCCGGCGAGCGTTCTTTACAATCAAAACCAACTGCGGCGCGGTCTCGGCCGCGAAGACCTGTTCACGGTGGTGCACGACCGCGCCCTGACCGACACCGCCCGATACGCCGATATCGTCCTCCCCGCGACCACTCAGTTCGAGCACAACGATCTTTTGTTTTCCTACTACTTCCCCAGCCTGGCCCTCAACCGCCAAGCCATTCCGCCGGTCGGCGAAACGCGTTCGAACCTGGACCTGTTCGGCGCCCTGGCGCATGTCATGGGATTCGACGACGCCGAGTTCCTCTACACCGAGCACGCCATCGTCGAGCGCATCCTGGCCCTCGATCAACCGGCGATCCGTGGCGCCGACCGCCGGCGGCTCGAAAAATCGGGTTGGACCCCGGCCGGCGCCGACCCCGTGCACACGGCGTTCGCCCGTCACCAATATCCGACCCCTTCCGGGCGCATAGAATTTTTCTCGAAAGCCCTGGCCGAAAGGGGAAAAGACCCGTTGCCCTCCTACGTGCCTCCCCGCGAAAGCCCGGACGGCTCGCCATCCCTGTTCGAGCGCTTTCCCCTGCAACTGATAACCCCGTCCGGTCACTCCATTCACAACGCCAATTACGCCGACCGGCCGGGGTTTGCCGGTAACGAAAAGTTTCCGCTTCTTTACGTGCATCCAAAGGATGCGGCCCGCCGAAAGATCACCGGCGGACAGATGGTCCGGGTATCCAATGGCCGCGGCGCTTTCGTCCTTCGCGCCCGCATCTCGCCCGCCGTTCGCCCGGGCGTCGTCGCCGCGCCCGGCCAGTGGTGGGACCGTCACTACCCGGACGGCGCCTGCGCCAACGTCACCACGCCCGATTTTCCCGCCGACATGGGCGGCGGATCGGCGTTCAACTCCAACCTGGTCGAGATCGAGGCTTTCGATGAGGCGGCCCGCAATGGCCGTTGAACGGGTTGCCGCCGAACGCCTGCTGCACCGTGGGCTGGGCCACGTGGAATTCTATGACCTTCCCGTTGCCGAGGTCGAGGACATGAGCGGCCTGATCGATGCCTTCGCGGCGGAAGGTCGCTCCAGCTTCAGCCTGCACGCGCCGGTCGGGCGGGGCGAGGATTTTCCCTGGCCTGGGGTAACCTGCTTTTATCTGTGCGAAGACGAAGACCGCCGTGCCCTTTCCTTTCGCAGCCTCGGCCACACTCTTGAAGCGGCCGCCAGGTGGGGGGCGACCCATGTCGTCACCCACCTTACCTTCGGCAGAACCGACAGCACCAACGCACCGAACGCCGAGCGCTTGGCCGGCGACGCCGGTAAGAAAATGGCGGACATGAGCCGCAAGGCCGGTATTCCCGTTCATATCGAATTCGCCGCCTATACGGATTCCTTCCATCGGCCGGTGCAGTTTCTCGATGCCATCGCCGATCATGCAGAGCTGTCTCTTTGCATCGACGTCGGCCATGCCGGGCTCGGCGCCGACATCCGGCAACGCAGCTTCCTCGGCGACATCGCTGCCCTGGCCACCCGGGCAGGCTCGCTGCACCTGTGGAATACCCTCGGGCTCGAGCACACGAAACGGCATCACCACACGCCGCTGCATCCTTCGCAAAAACCGGCCGGCGGCTGGCTTGACATCGAGGGCGCGGTACGTACCGTTCTCGAACAGGCCCCCGATTGCCCGATCGTCTTCGAATATCCCGTCGATACGGTCAGCGCCGAAATCCGGGAAGGCTACGACTGGATCGCCGCGATGGCGCGGGAATATCAGCAACAAGAGGAAAAACCGCAAGCGCGCGCGGCCGTTTCCACCGATTGACCGGCTTGGGCATCACCTTGAAATCAATGAAACAGGGATTGGAATATTATGAAAGAGTTCAGAGTCCTTCTCATCAATTGTAACACCATGCTTGATACCCTGATTACCGCGGGTATCGGCATCCTGTCGGCCAGCCTCAAGGAAGCCGGCTGCGAAGTGAAGCTTTTCGACACCACCTTCTACCGCACCACCGATATTACCGGCGATGACGCCAGGGCGGCGGCGCTGCAGGTCAAGGCGACGGACTTTTCCGATTTGGGGATCGTGCCCAACGAGGGCGATGTGGTCGATGAATTCGTCGAAACGGTGGCCGCCTACAAGCCCCACCTGATCGGACTGTCATCGATCGAGGTCACCCACCCCCTGGGCATCCGGCTTTTGGCGGCGGTCAGGGACTCGGGCATCCCCACCGTTGTCGGCGGGCCGTATGCCACTTTCGCGCCGGAAATCGTCATCCGTTCGCCCGGCGTCGATATGGTCTGCGTCGGCGAAGGGGAACAGCCCCTGGCCGAGCTTTGCAATAAATTGCGCGACGGCGCAGACATCAGCGCCATCGGCAACCTGTGGATCAAACGGGGAAACGAAATTATCAGGAACCCGGTCCGCAAGCCCATTCATCTTGACGGATTGCCCCGGCAGGATTGGAGCGTCTATGACAAACGGCGTTTCTGGAAGCCCATGGGGGGGAAAATATCGGTTACCGGCACTTTCGAGATGAACCGGGGCTGCCCCTACACCTGCACCTACTGCATCAACTCGGGCTACCAGGAACTTTACGGTGATCTTGGCGGGTATTACCGCGAACAGGACGTGGAGAGGCTTGTCGATGAAATGGCGGAGAAAAAGGAAGCCTACAACTTGGTCTACGTCTATCTTGTCGCCGAAAGCTTCCTGACCACCACACGCCAGCGCATTCGTGAATTCGGCAAACTCTACCGGGAAAAAGTGGGGCTGCCCTTTTGGGTCGAGGCGCGCCCGGAATCCATCAACGAGGAAAAAGTCGGCCTGCTGACGGAAATCGGCTGCGAGGGTATTTCCATCGGCGTCGAAAGCGGAAACGTGGGCCTGCGCAAGAATATCCTCGGCCGCAACGTGCCCGACCGTACCATCCTCAAGGCCTTCGAGCTGCTGCGCAATACGGGTATCCGGGTGAGCGCCAACAACGTCATTGGCTTTCCGACCGAAACCCGAGACATGATTTTCGACACCATCCAGCTCGACCGCGAACTCGACCCCGACGGGATCATGGTCAGTTTTTTCAGCCCCTACAAGGGGGCGACGCTGCGCGGCATGTGCGAGGAATTGGGTTATATCGAGGACGACGAAATCGCCCGCGACTACCGGCTGGGCCCTAGCATGGACATGCCCCAGATGCCGGCGCGGGAACTTGTCGGCCTGCACCGGACGTTTCCGCTTTACGTCAAGTTCCCGCGAACCGAATGGAAGCATATCCGCGCCGCCGAACACGATACGCCCGAGGGCAACGCCGCTTTCAAGGAATATTCGGAACGCTATGTCAGCGCCTACATGAGCTGACCGGCGGGACGGGCCATCGTGAACACTATCGGGTTTATCGGCCTGGGCGCCATGGGGCGGGAGATGGCGGCGCGCCTGGTTTCGGCCGGCAACGCGGTCCGCGTCTGGAACCGGACGGCGGAAAAGTGCCGGCCGCTTGAAGAGGCCGGCGCCCATGTGGCGGCAAGCCCGGCGGATGCCACCCAGGACGCCAACGCGGTCATTTCCATGGTCGCCGACGATGCGGCGTCCAGGGCCGTGTGGCTGGGAGAAGCGGGGATTCTCTCGGCTACCCCGGCGCCGGGCGCCATCATGATCGAAAGCTCGACCCTCAGCCCGGCCTGGGTCGGCGAACTGGCGGCGGCTGTCGAAGGGTCATGCCGTCCAGGCGGCCGGCGCTTTCTCGACTGTCCGGTGACCGGCGGGCCGGATGGGGCGGCCCGTGGCGACCTGACCCTGCTCATCGGCGGCGCGGAGGATACGATTGGCGAAATCTGGCCCCTGCTTTCGGCCTATGCCGGACGCTACCTGCATTTCGGCGTCGTCGGCGCCGGAACCGCCTATAAGGTGATGGTCAACCTCATGGGCGCCGTTCAGGGCGCCGCGGCGGCGGAGGGTTTCGCCCTCGCCGAACGCGCCGGCCTCGACCGGGAAGTGGTCGCCGAGGCTCTTACCTCGGGCGCCGTCGCCAGCCCTCACCTGAGGTTCATGGTCGAGCGCTTTCTCGCCGGCGATCACGACACCCCCTATTTTTCCGCCCGATTGCGCCACAAGGACGCAACCTACGGGCTCGCCCTCGCCCGGCGGCTGGGCCAGCCCATGCCGGCGTCAAAAGCCGCCCTCGACCATTATCAGGCGGCGCTCGACCACGGCGAGGCCGACAAGTGCGAGAGCGTTATCATCGAAAGACTGAGAGCCGCCGAGGATGGATGATGCGCCCCCCATGAACAACAATGGCGTTAATTCGGTTTTTTGATGGAGAATAAAAATAGGCGGTGCGAGCCCTTTATGGTCCAAGTCTGATCCAAGGCGGGCAACATAGGTATCTCAGTGTCCGTCCGGTAAACCCGCTCTGTCATCGGCGCGGTGATTTGGCCGATAGTGTCCATTATCGATAGCGGACACTACGGAGGCATCATGGGAGATCGAAAGCGTCGGTTTTGGTCGGATGAAGAAAAGCGTTCGATCTGC
>JAJRSS010000113.1 GCA_024278615.1 Alphaproteobacteria bacterium | reverse complement strand
CTCGTTTTTTAGCATGGGCGGTTACGCCGCCTTTATTTGGCCAAGTTTCGCCATTACCGGTGCGGTGTTGGCGGTGCTGCTGTACGCCAGCCACCGCTTCCGCAAGTCCAACCAAAAAGAGCTGGATGCCCTGAAAGGGCGGCAAGGCAACGGGAAGAAATGAAACGCAAGCACAAACGCCTGACCTTCGTCGTCATCGCCATGGTCCTGCTGGCCTCCGCCGCCGGGCTGGCGCTGGTGGCTTTTGAAGACAACATTGTTTTCTTTTACAGCCCCACCGACGTGCTGACCAAGAACCTGTCCCCCGACCGCAGGGTGCGCCTAGGGGGGCTGGTGGAAGAGGGCAGCGTAGAGAAAACCGCCGGCAGCACGGTTATCCTTTTCCGGGTGACCGACCTTCAAAACACCATCCCCGTCAGTTACGAGGGCCTTCTGCCGGACCTGTTCCGCGAAGGCCAGGGGGTGATTACCGAAGGGGTCATGGTTGGCGGCGTCTTCCAGGCGTCGGAAGTGCTGGCCAAGCACGACGAAAACTACATGCCGCCCGAAGTCGCCGAGATCTTGAAAGAGTCCGGCCAGTGGGAGGAGCAGGACAACCAGGAGCAGGGAGATAAACCGAAATGATTGTCGAAGCCGGACACTTTGCCCTTATCCTGGCCGTGGTCTTCGCCCTGATCCAGGGAACCCTGCCGTTGATTGGAGCGCACCGGAACAACGCTACCTGGATGGCGCTTAGCGTGCCCACGGCGGTAGCCCAGTTCATCCTGGTCGCCATTTCCTTCGCCGCCCTGACCTACGCCTACGTCACTTCCGATTTTTCCGTGTACAACGTCGCCGCCAACTCCCATTCGGCCAAGCCCATGATCTACAAGATCAGCGGCGTGTGGGCGAACCACGAAGGCTCCATGCTGCTGTGGGTGATGATCCTGGCCCTGTTCGGTTCGGCGGTGGCGGTCTTTGGCCGCAACCTGCCGCCGACCTTGAAGGCCCGGGTGCTGGGGGTGCAGGCCCTGATTTCCGTCGGTTTTTACCTGTTCATTTTGTTTACCTCCAACCCCTTCGAGCGCCTGTTGCCGGCGCCCATCGACGGGCGTGGCCTCAATCCGCTGTTGCAGGATCCTGGCCTGGCCATGCACCCGCCGTTCCTCTATCTGGGTTACGTGGGGTTCTCCATCGCCTTTTCCTTCGCCATCGCGGCGCTGATCGAAGGCCGGGTGGACGCCGCCTGGGCCCGCTGGGTCCGGCCATGGACCCTGGTGGCGTGGGTGTCCCTGACCTTGGGCATCGCCCTGGGATCGTGGTGGGCCTATTACGAACTGGGCTGGGGCGGCTGGTGGTTCTGGGACCCGGTGGAAAATGCCTCCTTCATGCCGTGGCTGGCGGGAACGGCGCTGCTTCATTCTTCGGTGGTGGTGGAAAAGCGGAATGCCCTCAAGGGCTGGACCATCTTTCTCGCCATCGTCACCTTTTCCCTGTCGTTGCTGGGCGCCTTCCTCGTCCGTTCGGGGGTGTTGACTTCCGTCCATGCCTTCGCCTCCGACCCCGCCCGCGGCGTATTCATCCTGGGGCTGCTGGTCGTCGTCATCGGCGGTTCTTTCACCCTGTTTGCCATCCGCGGCCCGGCGCTCAAATCCGGCAGCCTGTTCCGGCCCATTTCCCGGGAAGGGGCGCTGCTGCTCAACAACCTGTTGATGACCACGGGGGCGGCGGCGGTATTGCTGGGCACCCTGTATCCACTGTTCCTGGACGCGGTCGGCGGCGGCAAGGTTTCCGTTGGCCCGCCCTTTTTCAACGCCGTCTTTATCCCGCTGATGACGCCGATGATCGCGGCCATGGCCATCGGGTCCTTGCTGGCCTGGAAGCGGGGCGATCTCGCCCAGGCCATGGGCCGTTTGTGGACGGCCTTGGCGGCGGCGGGCGCGGTGGTCCTGTTGGTCTGGTGGATTGTCGCCGACGGGCCGGTGCTGGCGGCGCTGGGCATGGGTCTCGCCGCCTGGCTCTTCGTGGGCACGGTGGCTGAACTCACCGTCCGCATTCGCCTGTTCCGGGTTCCCGTGGGCGAAAGCCTGCGCCGCCTGTCCCGCATTCCCCGCGCCACCTGGGGCATGACCGTCGCCCACGCCGGGATGGCCGTTGTCGTCGCCGGCATGGTCGGCGCCGGAAACTGGAAAGTGGAAAGCATCCAGGTGATGACACCGGGCGAGACGGTTACCGTCGCCGGCTACGATTACACCTTCAGGGGCGCCACCGAAGTCCAGGGTCCCAACTACACCGCCACCCGGGGCACCTTCGATATTTCCCGGGAGGGCCGGCGCGTGACCACCCTATATCCGGAAAACCGGAATTACCCGGTCGAGAAGCGCCCCAGCACCGAGGCCGCCATCCTCACCACCTTCTGGGCCGACCTTTATGTGGTGATCGGCGATCCGGATAAGAATACGGCGACGGGAGGATACGTCACCCGCATCTATCACAATCCGATGATTGCCTGGATCTGGGCCGGTATCCTGATCATGGTCTCCGGCGGGCTGGTCAGCCTTTCCGACCGCCGTCACCGCGTCGGTGCTCCCACCCGTCACCGGGCGGCACCCATCGGCGCCGCCCCCGCCGGTGTCCGGGAATAGTATCCATTCCATGAAACGCGTCACCTACGTTCTGCCTCTGGCCGTATTTCTGATTTTGGCCCTCTACTTCGCCGTCGGCCTGAGCCGCGATTCCTCGGTCATCCCGTCGGCGTTGATCGACCAGCCGGCGCCCCAATTCGTCCTGCCGCCCATCGAAGGGAACTCCGGCAAAGGCTTCTCGACCGCCGACCTGAAAGGTCAGGTGTCGGTGGTTAACGTGTTTGCCTCGTGGTGCGTTCCCTGCCGGGCCGAACATCCATTGATCACCCGCCTGGCGGATATGAACATCGCCGCCGTTTACGGCCTCAACTACAAGGACAAGCCGGAAGCGGTGCTGGCCTGGCTGGACAGCCTGGGCGATCCCTACACCGAAATCGGCGCCGACAGG
This sequence comes from Alphaproteobacteria bacterium, assembly GCA_024278615.1. Lineage (GTDB taxonomy): Bacteria > Pseudomonadota > Alphaproteobacteria > Rhodospirillales > 2-02-FULL-58-16 > JAJRSS01. Next base: position 612 of record JAJRSS010000113.1, on the reverse strand, counting down.
AATGGCCGCGTCAGCATCGATTGGGGAGTGTACGGAATCCCCGAGACCTTCGTCGTCGGCAAGGGCGGCCGCATCCGTTTCAAGCACGTCGGCCAGTTGACGGCGGAGAAGTTGGAAAAAGAAATCCTGCCCATTATTCGGGAATTGAACCAATGAAAAGCATCCTTGCCGGTTTTCTGTTGATAATCGCTGTCGGTGCGTTTCCCGCCGCCGCCGTGGAACCGGACGAGATTCTGGCCAACCCGGTTCTGGAGGCCCGCGCCCGGGACATTTCCAAGAACCTCCGCTGCCTGGTCTGCCAGAACCAGTCGATCGATGAATCCAACGCCGAACTGGCGAGGGACCTGCGCATCCTGGTGCGTCAACGGCTGGTGGCCGGCGATTCCGACAGTGCGGTTATCAACTTCGTGGTCTCCCGTTATGGCGATTATGTTTTGCTGAATCCACCCTTCAAGGGCACCACCTATGTTTTGTGGTTCGGCCCGGCGGTGATCTTCCTGTTCGGCCTGTGGGCGCTGGTGTCTTTCTACCGCCGCCGCCCCGCCGAAGCTCATGGCGGGTCCTCCACCGCGCCGCCGTCGCGTGCATTAAGCGAAGATGAACAGCGGCGTT
>JAJRSS010000112.1 GCA_024278615.1 Alphaproteobacteria bacterium | reverse complement strand
TGCTCAAGGCTGAAGCCATAAAACATAGCTTCCTGTTCCACCAGCCGTTCGCCCATCATTGCCCTAACTCCCAAAACAATCCTAATGAATTGAATCAGGACAGCGAGACAATCACAAGCAAGAGTTTTTCAACAAAATCGGTCATTATCACCGCTCCTTGATATTGATACTGGCCGTTGACACCCCTTGGGCCGGGAGTAAAATCCCGCCGCCACACCCCCATGAGGATGAGAATAATGCCCACCTTGCGACCCCCCCAATTGAACGACCGGCAAATTGAAGAATTCAAGAACAACGGTTTTGTCGTATTGCGTGGCGCCTTTGATGCCGGCGAAATGAAAACCGTCGGCCAATGGGCCCGGGAACTGGCCGATATGCCCGAAGTGTCCGGCCGCCATTGGGTCTATCATGAGAAAAGCCTGAAGGGGGACGGCAAGGACCTGATCAGCCGTATCGAAAATATCTCGCCCTTTCACGACGGTTTCAAGCAACTGAACGAAGTGCTCAAAGCCCCCGTCGCCCAGTTGCTGGGCGAGGAAGCGGTGCTGTTCAAGGAAAAGGTCAACTTCAAGATGCCCGGCGGTGACGGCTTCAAACCCCACCAGGATTCACAGGCCGGATGGGATGCTTACGCGGATTTTTTCATCAGCGTGCTGGTGTGCATCGACGAGGCGACGGTGGAAAACGGCTGCCTGCGAATGGTCGCCGGCAACCACAAGCGGGGCCTGTTCCAGTCGTGGGAACCGCTGACCGACGAAGACATGGAAGGCATGGACTTTGTTCCCCACCCGACCAAGCCCGGCGACCTCGTATTTTTCGATTGTTACGCGCCCCATGCGTCCGAGCCCAACATGAGCGACAAGATCAGGCGCATCTATTTCGCCACCTACAACAAACTGTCGGAAGGCGACCACCTTGCCGCCTATTACGCCGACAAGCACAAGTCCTACCCTCCCGACATAGACCGCCAGGAAGGCAAGGAATACGTTTTCAGGGTTTAGGGCCGGGAAGCCCAGTTTAATCAGGAAAGAATTCGGATTCGTTAGGACACAATCTTGATATCTCCGGCCCCCTTGGAGAACGCGGACGATTCCAATCCCATTTCAATCTAGGCGATGAAAAACCACACTTCAGCCAAACCTGAAGGAGCCGCCGGAGATACTAAAACGCGCGGCCCCGGGAAGCGGCATTGCCGGCCGCGCCCACATCAAACTCTTCATCCACGTCACCGATAGATTCGGACAAACGCGGCAGGATGTGTTTTTCCGCCCGCAATAAATCGGCGGGAAAGTCAATCTCGATCCACGGAATATCGGTGATGTCTTCAAAGCCGAAAGTGCCCGGCGGCTCGTTTTTGATCACGGCGCGCATGGCTTCCTCGTAGGTCACTTCCAACCGCGCTTCATCCATGAGCACGTCGCAGGCGTCGGCAACCTTGTGGGCAATGTCCGGCGACATCTTCATGAATCCGGGCCATTCGCCAACCAGGTCGAAATCGCCTTCGATTTTCTTGCCGAACTCCACCGGCACGCCATCGCGGATGCACAGCCTGACCGGGTCGTCGCCCGGTTCGATGTCCCGGTCGAGCAGGAAGCAGTTGGCGGAAGGGGAATTGATCAGCCGGTCCATCAGGGCCGGGTGGTAGAGCACGTCCGCATCCATGAACAAGACATCGGCGCCGGAACGCAAGACCTCGGACGCCGTCCACAGGGAGATGATCGGCCCGCCCCGGTAGCGGGGGTTGAAGATGCTGCGGATGAAACCGGACCCATCCTTGGCCATATCTTCCGTGGCCATATCTTCCGCAACTTGGGCTTCCGCTTCATGGGCCGCGGCGATCAGTTCTTCCTTGCGGTGGCCCACCACCATCACCAGTTCGTCGATGCCCTGGTCCTTGAGGATTTCCACGTGCCGGCTCAGCAGTGAGCGGCCGCCGATTTCCAGCAGGGCCTTGGATGGCTGACTGTAATCGTCGCCATAAAGACGCCGGCCAACGCCGGCTGCAAGCATGAGGGCTTTCACTGAGGTAATACCTCGACCGTTAATACCTAATTCTTGGGCCTCTTGGTACCCAACCGGGGCCCCGGGGGCAACCCTTTTGAGCCCGGATAGGGCCGACCTTAGCGCAAATACCCGTTTTCCCGGAACCAGGTTACCGCATCGGCCAGCGCCTCCCGGGCCGGTCGGGGCTTGTAGCCCAGTTCCCCGGCCGCCTTGGCGCTGGAAAAGAACATCTTCTTCCGTGCCATGCGAATGCCATCCAGGGTGACGAAGGGCTCCTTGTCGCTGCGGGTCAGGCGGGCCCAGGCCTCGGCCAGGGCGGCCACCGGCACGATCAGGTCATGGGGAATACCGAACCGGGGCGCGGGACGGCCGGCAAGGGAAGCTATGCAGGCCAGGATTTCCTTGAGGGTCATGTCCTCGCCGCCGAGGATATAGCGCTGCCCCACCCGGCCCTTGTCATAGGCCAGCAGATGCCCCAGGGCCACGTCGTCCACATGGGCCACGTTGAGGCCCGTATCCACATAGGCCGGCATGCGGCCGGATGCGGCTTCGACGATCATGCGGCCCGTGGGCGTGGGCTTGATGTCCCGCGGTCCAATGGGGGTGGAGGGATTGACGATGACCACCGGCAGGCCGTTTTCGGCGACCAGGTGGCGGACTTCTTCCTCGGCCCGGAATTTGGACTGCTTGTAGGGGCCGATCATGTTTTCGAAGGCAACCGGGGTTTCCTCATCCGAAACCTGGCTCCCAGGCGAAATACCGAGAACGGCGACGCTGCTGGTGTACACCATGCGGCTGACGCCGGCTTCGGCGGCGGCCAGCAGGATATCCCGCGAGCCTTCCACATTGGCCCTGAACATGGACGCCGGGTCCCGGGCCCACAGGCGGTAATCGGCGGCCACGTGGAACAGGCCGGAGCACCCCTTCAGGGCGGCGGCAAGGGAGGCCCGGTCCGTCAGGTCGCCGACGACCACTTCCACGGCCACCTCTGCGCCCGCCTCCGTGGACAGGCCCTGAAGGTTGGCGCGGTCGCTGCCGGCGCGGACCAGGGCGCGGGCCTCCAGGCCCCGTTCCACCAGCCGGCGGAGTACCGCCGAGCCGACGAAACCGGAGGCTCCGGTGACGAGAATGGTCATGGAAATGCCACTGTTTCAGCAGTTTTTCGTTGCCCGAAGCCCCAACCCATGCCAGAAAGCGATCAATAAAACCACCCCTGTCGACAAACTGCCCTTCAAATTCTGGCCAAGCGTCCCTATTTTTCCCGTAAGGAAGCCTAAGTGAATTCCTGGGGCAATCCGTGGGTAATGGCAAACGGGGAATATCGAGTGAGCAAAACCGCATCCGAACCGCCATCCAGGAAATTGAAGGTTATTCTGGCCCAGCCCCGGGGCTTCTGCGCCGGCGTGGAACGTGCCATAGAGATCGTCGAGAAGGCGCTCAGCACCTTCGGCCCGCCGGTCTACGTGCGCCACGAAATCGTCCACAACAAGCGGGTGGTGGAGGATTTGCGCGCCAAGGGCGCGGTGTTCGTCGAGGAACTGGATAAAATCCCGGTCGGGGCGGTAACCATCTTCAGCGCCCACGGGGTCGCCGAATCGGTGGAAATAGAAGCAAAGCGCCGCGACCTGCCGGTTATCGACGCTACATGCCCCCTGGTCTCCAAGGTCCACCGGGAAGGCCAGAACCACGTCCGCAAGGGGCGCGAGGTTATCCTCATCGGCCACCAAGGCCATCCGGAAGTAGAAGGCACGCAAGGCCGCATTCCCGGTGGCGCCCGCTTGGTGGCCAGCCCGGCGGATGTTCCCAAGCTCAAGGTCAAGGACCCGTCCAAGATGGCCTATGTCACCCAAACCACCCTGAGCGTGGACGATACCAAAGATGTGATCGAGGCGTTGAAGTCCCGCTTCACGGGCATTGCAGGACCGGATGTGAGGGATATCTGTTACGCCACCCAAAACCGTCAACGGGCGGTGCACGACCTGGCGGAAACGGTGGACGTTTTGCTGGTGGTCGGGGCCAAGAACAGTTCCAATTCAAACCGGCTGAGGGAAATCGGCGCCGACCTGGGAGTTCCCAGCTATCTGATCGACGACGCCTCCGCTCTTGAGCCTGCATGGCTTGTCGGCGTGAAAACGGTGGGAATTACCGCCGGCGCCTCGGCGCCCGAAGAACTGGTGCAGGAATTGATTGAACGCCTGGGGGAATTCGGTCATGTGGAAGCCCAGGAACTGAAAGGGGTGGAAGAACACATGCAGTTCAAACTGCCCCGGGAATTGACCGAGGAAAAACATCAGTCCGCGCTGGAAAACAAGATCAGGGTCTAGTGGATGGAATCCAGCCGCCAAGGAAAATGAAATAGCATCATGTCGGTACCTTTGATCCAGCAAGTCCGCGTCGGCGCCTATATCGTCAAGCAGCACCTGCAAGGCAACAAGCGCTACCCCCTGGTTCTTATGCTGGAGCCCTTGTTCCGCTGTAACCTTGCCTGCCCAGGATGCGGCAAAATCGACTACCCGGCCAAAGTCCTCAACCGCCGCCTCAGTGTGCGGGAGTGCCTGGACGCGGCCGATGAGTGTGGCGCGCCCATCGTATCCATCCCCGGCGGCGAGCCGCTTCTGCACAAGGAAATCGGCGAGATCGTGGATGGCTTGGTGGCGAGGAAGAAGTTCGTCTATTTATGCACGAACGCCCTGCTGTTGGAAAAGAAACTGGACCGCTTCACCCCCAGCCCCTACCTCAGCCTTTCCGTGCACCTGGACGGTTACCAGGAACATCATGACAAGGCGGTGAACCAGGAAGGGGTCTTCGACCGCGCCGTCGCGGCGATCCGCGAAGCACGCAAACGCGGATTCCGGGTGACCATAAACTGCACTCTTTTCGGTAACGCCGACGTCAACCGCATGGCCGAGTTTTTCACCTATGCCTGCGATGACCTGGATGTTGAAGGGGTTACCATCGCTCCCGGGTACGCCTATGAGCGGGCGCCGGTACAGGAGCATTTCCTTAACCGCACCCGGACCAAGCAGTTCTTCCGCGACCTTATCGACCTTGGTCGAGGCCAAAAATGGCGCTTCAACCAGTCAACCCTGTACATGGATTTTCTCGCCGGCAACCAGCAGTACGAATGTACGCCGTGGGGCAACCCGACCCGCAACGTATTCGGCTGGCAAAGACCCTGCTACCTGCTGGGCGAGGGATATGTATCTACCTTCAAGGAACTGATGGAAGATACCCGGTGGAAAGATTACGGCACCGGCAACTATGAAAAGTGCGCCGACTGCATGGTTCACTGCGGCTACGAAGCGACAGCCGTCGCCGATACCGTCTCTCACCCCCTGAAAGCGTTGAAGGTATTTCTCAAGGGCGTGGAGACGAACAAGCCCATGGCGCCCGAAATTGCCCTGGAAAACCAGCGCCCGGCTCAGTTCGTGTTCGAGGAATTAACCCGGCGTCTGGCCGAAACCGAAGAAAGGCCCGGCCAGCGAAGCGACGCGGCGTAAGGCCGAAAGCGCCCGCCAATTGTCCAGGGCCAGCCTGACCAACGCCGGAAGATCACCGGGCTGGGTGATCAACCCCCACGCTATCGCCCAATGACGAACATTCCCATCCGGGTTTATTCCTTGAATGACCCAAGGGGGAATGGTGTGGTCGTGGGGGTCGGCAATCACCCTGACGGCGAGAAAGGGGATGCCGGCCTGGGCGGCGACCTCGGCCACGGCCAGGCTTTCCATGTCGGCGGCGGAGGCTCCCGTCAATTCGCGCAGAAGCCGTTTGTCGGTGGCCGTGGACAGCAATTCATTACTTCCGGCGATATCACCGGTACGGATGTCCACCCCCCCGATCAGGGATTCGCCCAGGTTCTTGCGCCAGGAATCGGAAGTGGCGAAGCGCTTGCCATCGGGCGCGACCACCGAACTGGCGAGAACCGCCGTGCCGGGGCCCAATCCCGGCGAAAGACCGGCGGCTAGACCGAAGCTCAGCAATCCTTCACAGCCTTCGGAAATCAATTCCCGAGCAGCGCCTTTCGCCCGTCCGGCGTCGGCGCCGGCGCAACGAACGGGCGGCCGCCCGGTAACGGGAACCCGGTTAAGGCAACGGACCTCGCTCGACAGGCCGGTGACAATACCCAAACGATTCAATCACAACCTGCCAATCAGAAGACGCCGACGAAGGGGAGCCGGTCAAAATGGACTGAGCGATACCAAGAATCACATACCGTAGGCCGCGGCGGCGACGTTGCCGTCTCTTAAATTCCGGTAGCGGGCCAAGGTCCACAGGGGGAAGAAAGAACTGTAACCGTGATAGCGAAGATAAAAGACCCGGGGGAAACCGACGGCGTTGAAATATTCCTCAACCCACTTGCCGTTTTTCCGGGGGGTGCTCAACAGGTATTCGATGCCCCGTTGAACGCTCTCGGATTCCACTTCGCCCACCGCCATCAAAGCCAGCAAGGCCCAGGCGGTCTGGGACGGAGTGCTTTCCTTGACCTCGTCGCGGCGGTGCTGCCAATAACTGGCGCAGTCTTCCCCCCAACCGCCATCCGGGCGCTGCCTGGACCTGAGCCAATTGACCGCCTTACGAATCTGGGGGGTATGGGTGTCTTCCCCGGCGGCGGCCAGGGCGCACAACACCGACCAGGTGCCGTACACGTAGTTGTTTCCCCAGCGGCCAAACCAAGAGCCGTCCTCTTCCTGGCATCCACGCAGGAATTCCAGGCCGCGGGCGACAACCGGGTTATCCTTACCGTAGCCATTTTGAACCAGCATGCTGATGCACCGGGCGGTGACGTCCGCCGTCGGCGGATCCAGTAACGCGCCATGATCGGCAAAGGGGATATGCTGCAGAAAATCATGATCGTTATCGGCGTCAAAAGCGCCCCAACCGCCGTTGCGGCTCTGCATGCCCATTATCCATTCGGTGCCCCGGTGAATGGCTTCCCTGTATTTGTCCGGATCGGCCCGGTGCATGGCCATGACCACCACCGCTGAATCGTCAACGTCCGGGTAAAAATCGTTCCAGTACTGGAAGGCCCAACCCCCGGGCCGGACATGGCCCCGGTTGCTTTTCCAATCGCCGGCCACATCCATGATCTGCCGGCCCCTCAGCCACTCGAGCGCCCGCAAAACGACCGGGCTGTCACGATCGTAACCCGCCTCCATAATCCCGTGGATCGCCAGGCCGGTGTCCCAGACAGGAGACTGGCAGGGTTGGCAGTATCCCTTGTCACCGTCGAAAACCAATAACTTGTCTATCGCTTTCCGCGCCATCACCATGTGGGGGTGATCTTTCGCGTATCCCAGGGCATCGAAAGCAATCAAGGCATTGGCCATGGCCGGATAAATGCCGCCCAGGCCCTCTTAACCATTGAGGCGCTCGGTGATGAATTCCACCGCCCTGTTGATGCCCTTCCGTTCAAGGGACTTGGGAACGAAGGGCTCAAGGAGCCGGGCCACCCGGTCCACGGCCAGCAGCAAGGCCCCCAGCCAGTGACCCGTTGGATTGACCATGTAATCGTGTTCCTGATCCGCCGGGATCAGAAACAATTCGTCGATGCACACGCCGCGCGGGTTTCTCGCCCGGGGCTTCAGCGCCGCCAGGATCAGCAGCGGCACCATCACCGTCCGCGACCAGTAGGATACCTTGTCGATATGGAACGGCGCCCATTTGGGCAGCAACAGGGCTTCCACCCGCATGACCGGCAAAGCCCGCCAGGGAACCTGACCGAACAGGGCCAGGGTAATGCGGGTAAAGACATTGGCCTTGGCGGCGCCGCCGTGGTCGAGAATCGCCTTGCGCGCCCGCGCCATATGAGGGGCGTCGATGTCATCGCCAACCAGCTTTAGGGCGTAGTAGGCCTTCACGGAGGCGCTCATATCGAAATCGCCATCGTGATAGAGCGGCCATCCGCCATGACCTTCCTGGATGGAGCGGAGGTAGTTGGCCAGCTTGGCCTCCACCTCGTCATTGGTTTCGTCCAGGTAATGGTTAAGCAGGATGTATTCGGCGGGAATGGTGGCGTCAGCCTCCAATTCGAAGGCCCAATGGCCGTCTTCGGCCTGTAAATCGATCAAGGCCGAGGATACCTCGTCGATCACCCGGTCGATCAGCGTATGGTCAGCGGCAAGCAGCCCCTCCACCAAAGGCGCCCCGACTTCCCTAGCACCCGACTCCGGCACGCGATCTAAATTGTCTCGTGTTGTATGCATATTCCGGTTCGTTTTTCCGGCCTTAAATACTGTTTGTTTGAAAAATTATGCCATTTGTCAAGTGTCTAGTAACTTTGACAGGACACAACCTCCAGCTTTCCGTCCTGACTTGACTGCCCCCTCCAGGGTCGCGGGCAGGCCCGTATCGGTCCAGTCCCCGGCAAGGAACAGGTTGGAAACTCCGGTCTGGGCTTGTGGCCTCAGCGACATATTGGCTGGAGTCTGGGCAAATGTCGCCCGTTTTTCCTTCACAACCCGGTGAAGGGGTAAATCCCCGCCCAGATCAAGGGCCCGGGCCACTTCGGACCACAGGGTCCGGGCGATGAAATCGGCGGATTCCTCGGCCAAACCGTCGGCGGCGCTGACCGTGACCGAGGCCACGTCGCGGCGGGTGAACAGCCACTGGCTGGCGCCGCCGACAAAGCCCAGAAAGGCGAGGTCATTCCGGCTTTTTTCCAGGCGGAAGTGGGCGTTCACGATGGCCCGGCTGCCGGCCGGAACGGCAAGTCCGGGGACCATGCCGGCGGCCGCCGACGGCGGCACGGCCAGGATAATGTTGTCGCCAGGGTGGATTCCCACCCGCTCACCGCCGAAACTCAGGCCCGTTATCCTTTGCTTGCTAATTTCCATGGACCGCAATCTATGATTGAACCACACGGAACAGCCCTTTTTCCCAAGCAGCGCCAGGGCGGGATCGACAAAGGTTTCGCTGAGGCCCACCCGGGCCAGGCATGGTCGGCAGGCGGCTTCCCCCCGGCCAAAGGTTTGCCGAAGGATCGGCCACAGCAACCAGGCGGCGCCCTCATGGGCCTGGGTGTTGAGTACGGAAACCGCCAGGGGTTCCCAGAACCGCCGGTAAAGGGTGCTGTCCGTATCCAGGCATTGGTCGACGGTAGCGTCATTGCCGGCCCGGGCGAGGCGAAGCACCTGAAGGTATTCGCCAAACCGGGTGCCAGGAATGCGCCTGGCAGGTGAAAGCAGCCACCACGGGATCGCCCCCGGCCCTGGCCGCACCGTCCACCGGGTAGCCGTTTGCAGATCGAGGAAAGGAAAGGCCGCGGGGGCAGTGACGGCAAGAGTATGGGTTGAGCCGATTTCATTCAGGTAGGCGAAGATGTGACGGTTGCCGCTGAGCACCAGATGATTGCCATTGTCGATCAGCCGGTCCAGGGCCGAATCATGGTAGGACCGGCAGCGCCCGCCGGCATGGCCGGCTGCTTCGTAAACGGTAACTTCCCTGCCTTCGCCGGCCAGCCGGACTGCCGCCGACAGCCCCGCCAGGCCGGCGCCAATGACATGGGTATGGGGGGCCACCTTCAGAAAATCCCGTGGCGAAAGGCGATCCAGAACTTCTGCAAATTGGAGACCTTCACCGGTACCCGGTCGCCCGCCCAACCCCGGTCGCACAAGCGCTTGAAAATAAGGCGGTAAATTTCCATCATGATGAACGCCGGACGCATGGTGTAGCGATCGCAGACTCCCAGGATAACTTCGGCGTCCTCGAAACTCTTGCCGGCGATTTGCGCCAGGTGGCGGCAAACCTTTTCCATGTTGGGGTGGGCGAGGACGGCTTTGGGGTCCGTTTCCGTAATCCCGTACCGGTCGAGCAATTCCGACGGCAGGTAGAGCCGGTCAAGTTCCGCATCTTCGTCCAAATCGCGCAGGATATTGGTCAGTTGCAATGCCATGCCCAGGTTATGAGCCAGCAGATCGCCTGATTCTTCCTCGGCGCCAAAAATCCGGCAGCAAAGGCGGCCGACGGCGCAGGCGACACGGTCGCAGTAGAGGTTCAACTGTTCCATGTCGGCGATTCGAAGCGTGTCCGAAGCGTCCATGTCCATGCCTTCGATGAGGTCAAGGAAGTCCCGTTTTTCCAGGCCGTAGTCGGCGACCGGCCGCACCAAGGCCATGGCGATGGGATGGGTCGGGATGCCTTTGAAAAGTTGGTCGATTTCTTTCCGCCAGCCGGCGAGGGCAGCCCGTTTGGCGGATTCCTCGCCCGGTTCGTCGGCGATGTCGTCAACTTCCCTGCAGAAGGCATATATACCGAACATGGCCGTACGTTTTTCCGGCGGCCGCAGTATCCGCATGGCGGCAATGAACGAAGAACCCGAACGCCGGACCACATCATTGACGTAGTCCCGGGCTTCTTTTTCACTCAGGTCGGTTGGGTGATCGCTCATAGTCGACATGGTTACACCAGGGTTGGGCGAACGACAATTGACGGAATTGCGGAACCTTCAACCACCTTTTCCCGCCTGGGGGCCATAGTACCGCCCCTTCCAACCGCCGCCCCGCCCCCGCCAATGACGAATCGCCGAATCAACGGTCATCAAGGTATAAAGCAATCCCGCCAGCGGCAGAAGCATCCCCCGCCATGGGGATTGGCGGTAAAGTTCGAGCGTCGGCCTGTAGGCCACCATCATCAATCCGTAAGCCGCCGCGCCCAGAAAGGCCAGGTCCGCCCGCCAAGTGATAACACCTGCCGCCAGGGTCGCCGGCGGCGCCAGATAGATCAGTCCCATTCCGGCAACCGTCAACAACAACAAGGCGGCGGAGTGGCGGAGTTGCATGAAGGCGGTACGCGCCACCATGTTCCACAACTCCGCCAGCCCGGTGTAGGCGCGCAGGCTTCGGGATTCCTCCGTCAGACCCAGCCAGATGCTTCCCCCGGCCTTGATGATGCGCGCCAGGGCGCAGTCGTCGATTATCCGGTCCCGGATGGCGCCGATGCCACCCGCCCGTTCCAGCGCCTGGCGCCGGACGAGCATACAGCCGCCGGCGGCGGCGGCGGTGGCGCGTTTCGAATCATTGACCCACGGAAATGGATAGAGTTTTTGAAAGAAAAAAACGAAGGCCGGGATCAGCAGCCTTTCCCAGGCGCCGCGGCATTCAAGCATGACCATCAGGGAAACCAGATCCAGGTTGCCAGCGCCGGCGCGGGCGACGAGGCGGCGCAGCATTCCCGTGCCGTGCTCCACATCCGCATCGGTGAGCAGGAAGTATTCCGTATTTGGCATGATTTCGTTTTGTTTTTCAATACCTTGCGACACGGCCCACATTTTGCCCGCCCACCCCGGCGGAAGCGGCCGGCCGGCAATCACCACCACCCGATGCGGACTTCCGGCGGTTTCGGCGGCGGCCGCTTTCGCGGCCTCCTTCACGGCTTGGGCAGTGCCGTCCGTACTGCCGTCATCGACAACGACAATCCTGAATTCGCCGGCGTAGTCCTGAGCCAACAGGGAGCCGATAGCCCGGCCGATCACCGCCGCCTCGTCACGGGCCGGGATGACCACGGCCACCGCCGGCAGGACTTCAGGGCCATCGACGGGGCCGGTCAGACGTTGATCGGCCTTCCAGAAACCACCGTAAAAAAAAAGCAGGTAGACCCATACCAACAAAGATAAGCCACCCATGAACAGGAATAAATCGTGCATGGCGCCTAAAACAGGGCCGATACCGCGCCGCGAACCCCGCACCATGCGAACTGGGCCTTGGAAAGTTCCACCCGCCGGGCCAGCGGATCACGCCGCCGGAGCAGGTCAATCAGGCGGTCGGCGATGTTGACGATGAAGGCCGATTCAGCGGCCAGCCGGCGGCTTCTCAGGCCGGTCGGCAATCCGCGTGCGTCAACCATCAGGGTTTCCGCCGCATCCAGGGTGCGGTCGATGACCCGGCGCAATTCCGGCTTGGCAGTGGCGGCGTCAAGGTCGGTAACGGCCGCCCCTTCCCGTTGCAGCCAGTCCTGGGGCAGGTACACCCGGTCCATTTGACGGTAGTCGTCCTGACAGTCCTGAAGGTGGTTGATTACCTGCAAGGCCAGGCACAGGGCATCGGACGGACCGTACCCATCCCGGGAACCGCCATGCAGGTCGAGCAGGTACCGTCCCACCGGCGCGGCGGAGAGGATGCAGTATCCCATCAAGTCATCCCAGTCCCGGTACCGGTTCTTGGCTGCGTCCTGCTTGAAGGCGGCCACCAGGTCAAGGCAGTGCTGGGCCGTGGTTCCGGTTTCATTCAGGCTCCGGCGCATTGCCACGCCCTTGGCGAATGGGGGATCATCCCCGCCCCGGCCCAGGATGGCGTCTTCAAATCCTTGCAGGCGCTTGATTTTGTCATCCGGCGCCAGGCCGGGATTGTCGGCGATATCATCAATGGCGCGGGCAAAGGCATAGAAAACGGCAATATGTGGCCGCAACCGGGCAGGCAGCAACCAGGAGCCGACGGGAAAATTCTCGTAGGCGGCATCCTTGCCGGACGGTGTTTCAACGGAATTCACGGTGGCCGCCGTCATGGTGACAGGATAGCAAGGTCTACCCGGTCAGGCAGTTTTATTTAAGCGCTTGCGTAACTCCGACAGGAGTCCTTCGATCTTTCCACCGTGGTTGCGAATGACGGAACTGAATTCGGACCTCTGGGTTTGTCCCATGCTGATCCCTTCCACTATCACATCGACGATCTTGTATTTGTCATCCCGCAACCGGACACGCCAGTTCACTTCGAAAAAATCGACGCTTCCAGGTAGGCTGATCCGGGAATAAACGATGGCATCTACCTTGTCCGCCAATACGGTCTTCGTAATGTCCAAGGTTTCGCCGGCGTATCTTGCGAACCTTTCCACGTAACTGGCGACGATGAGGTCTTCGAACAACTTGAGGTATTCCTCCTGCTCTTCCTCCGTCGCTTTCCTCCAGTACCGGCCCAGGACCCACCTGCCGATGGTTTCGACGGCGAAATGCTCGTTCAGCAACTGGCGAAAATTGGCTTCTCTTTCCTCAACGGCAATACTTTCGTCGGTCAGGGAAGCAATGGCCTTGTCCGCCATGGATTTAATGAACTTGGATGCCCCCTCTTCGAAAGAGCCTGCCTGCCCCATGCCGGAAAAACCGAACACGGCCATATTCAATACCAGGAATCCCGCCAGACAATTTCTTCGGTTCAACATGGTACCGGTCATACTCCACCTGTTACCGACACGCCGACAGGAAGCCAGCCTTTTTGGCTCCCCCCATATTGCGGAAACTTCGATCCGGACAGCCGATATAGACTGCGCATGAAGACAAGGAAATCAAGCAAAGACTTAACCTCACCGCCCTATAAAAAGATTGCTTTGTCTAGCGTCGGTCCCGCGTATCGGCGATTTTCGCCAAGGAGCGGCAACCGACGGAATGCCGTCGGTCGAAAATGGGTCCTGGAGATGTACAATGGGGAAGTAAAAATGCCATTAACGGCCCGCGGGGTTTCAAAATACGCTTTGCGGGTTCCGGCCGGAAAATCGGGCAAGCCTTCAAAAACCCGGGCCATCGTTGGACTTCATGATGATAACGGAAAAGACCGTGGGGGCGGCGACATTCGAAAACAATGGGGGAAAAATCCCCTCGCTCCCTTCGGCGAGTATTTCCCCAAGAACGGCGAACACCCTTCAAACCCGCTTCGCCGCTTCTGCCATGTTGGCCAGCTTGTCCCGCGCCAGGTCCCGGCCCAGAAGGCCGAGGCCACAATCGGGAGCGGCGATCAGGCGGTCCTGGTCGATATGATTCAGGGCGTCCCGCAAGCGCTGTTCAATCTCGTCCACTGTTTCGACCCGGCTTTTGGCGATGGCGACGACACCGAAGATCACCGTGGTCTTGATAAATTTTTCAAGCAGGGACAGATCGTTGGGCCGGTGGGCGTCTTCGATGGATATGGCTTGAATAACCGATGAATCGATGGCATCGGCCAGTTTGAAATAGGAATCCCTGGGCGCCTTGGCATAGTCCGGGTTATCGAGCCGGTCCGGATAACCGCAGCACATGTGGACCGTTCGGACCACACGGTCCGGACAGCCGTGAAAACATCGCTCCAAATTGTCGAACCCGAAGTCCAGGGCTTCGTCCACCTTGCGGGCGAACAAGGGCTCGTCGATCTGGATGTATTCGCAGCCCGCTTCGGCGAGAGCCAGAACCTCCGCATTGAGCGCCCGGGCCAGATCGGCGCCGCGCTTTCTTGGGTTTTCATAAAAAGTATCCGCCACCGTATCACCGATGGTCATTGGGCCAGGCATGGTCACCTTGACCGGCCGGCCGGTGGCCGCCTGGGCCACCCGCCAATCATGGGGAAGAAAATGGTCCCGGGCGGAAACCGGGCCGGTAATGGTGGGCAGGTAAGCCGAATAGGCGCCTTCACGCAGCACCTTTTCCGTCAGTTGGTTAAAGTCCACCCCGTTGAGGTGCCGGCAGTGATAGTGAATATAGTTTTCGCGCCGCACTTCGCCGTCGGTGGGAATGTCGATACCGGCAGCCACTTGGTCGGCGATCACCTCGGCGGCGGCGCGGGCGAACAGGGGTTCCGCTTCGGCTCCCATTTGCCGGATGGTTTCTTCGTAGCCTTCCGTGGGAGTCGTCGAATCAGGGCCGCCCTCGGCGCGGAACCAGTCGATGACGGGAACGAAATCGGGTTTTGGATAAGCGCCTATGGTGGTGGTTCTGACGGGCATGGTGCGACCGGTTATAAGGTTGCCGCCAGGGCCTTGGCGGGTTTCTATTTCAATCTATATCCATATCGACGCGCTTGGCAATCTCCTGGGCAGCCGCCGCGTGAGCCATTTTGCGTTACCCGAAAATCGTATAGCCGAAAATATCGGCTGGCGAGATGGCGATGGCAATGGCGAACACCGTCATCAATGCAAAACAATCGGGGTGATGACAATAGGACGGTCGGCTTGATATTAGGCCGCAACGAATTCGTCGCGGTATTCGTCGCGGATGCCCGCATACCAGGTGGGTTCGTCGGGCCACCACCAAAGCCTTTCCAGGGCGTCCTCCGGATAGGCGGAATTGAAGGCCGCTTTCGACTTGTCGTCCAACAGGTCCGCAACGCCCTTGACGGTGGCGTTGTAGCCCGAATGGAGCGCCATCTGGGCGCCCGCCTTGGCGGTGTAAATGGCATTGACGAATTCGTGGGCCTGTTCGCCGTTTTTCGAACCGATGGGCCAGCTGAGACCGTCAAGCCACGCAAAGGCGCCTTCCTTGGGCGCCATATACTGCACCGGCTCGCCGGCTTTCATCAGTTCAATGACCGGGCCATCCCAGGTCTGGCCGATGACGCAACCGTTCCGCATGAAATTGGCCTTCTGGGTGTTGTGGTCGTTCCAGAAGACCTTGATCCACGGCTTGTGCTCGACCGCGAACTTGGTGATCACGTCCCAAATTTTCCGCATGTCTTCTTCATTTTTGTAGGCCTCGGTGAACGGGGGAAGTTTACCGATTTCGGCCAGATAGCGGCCGATACCGGCCATGGTCGAGTGGGGCCGGCCCTGGACTTTGCCCTTCATTTCCGGGATCCACAGATCGCCCAGGCTGAGCTGGCCATAAGATGTGGTGTACAGGTCCGTGCGCCAGGCAATGGCTTCGGTGCCCCAGATGTGTGGCAGGTGATGAACGCCACCGCCCCACGTCCATGCCTGGGAGGCGCTGACGAAGGATGGTTCAACATTGCTCAGGTTAGGAATCCGGCCGATGTCCCACGGTTGGGTCAGGTTGAGATCCACCCACTGGCCCCTGCGGTTCAGGGTCGGCGTGATGATGTCAAATCCACGGCCCTTGGTGGCCTTCATTTTGTTGATCAGTTCCTCGTTGGAGCCCAGCAGCGAAACGCTGGGTTTGATGCCGGTTGAATTTTCGAATTCCTTGAGGAACTCGTCCGGCAGGTAGCCCGTCCAGCTAATCACTTTGACTTCGCCAGAGGATGAAAACGCGTCTTCGATGATCCATGGCCCCATGGCGGCGACCGCACCGGCGCCGGCGGCGCCCTTGACGACAGAACGGCGGGTGAACTTCCTGACCGCGGCCATGGTCGCTTCGTTGGAACGTTGTGCCTTGGTTTTCCTCATGGATCGTCTCCCTCTTCGCATAACCATCTCGGAGACTCACTTCATGCAAGCTGTTTTGAACCCGGGGGCAGGATACTGGTTCTGCAGAATTCATCGTTGCGGGTCTGAAAAAAGACCCATCGCCATGAGTTTGAGGCAATTCCGCTCACAAGGTCAACGACAAGCCGGCTTGAATAGACGATTTTATGGTCTCCGCTACGCGCGAAGCTCTTCAAGGGCCGATTCAGCTTCAGCGGTTCCCGCTTTCGCGCAACGCCGTGTGTCCCATGCAGGTACCGAAACAATAGGGTGGGTTTTCCGTCGCCTTGCATCCACACATATAGAAGGTCTCGGTGATCGGGGCGACGAAGGAAATGGGTTCGAACCGGGTTTCCTTATGGGCCCCGTCGCACCAGGGTTGCGTGGCGCTCAGTCCGCAACTGCACCAGACGTAGGTTTTCCCCGCCTCCACCCGGACAGGATAAGGGGCTTTTTGCGGGATGGCCGGTTTATCCATAGGGAAAA
This sequence comes from Alphaproteobacteria bacterium, assembly GCA_024278615.1. GTDB lineage: Bacteria > Pseudomonadota > Alphaproteobacteria > Rhodospirillales > 2-02-FULL-58-16 > JAJRSS01. The sequence continues at coordinate 8,289 of JAJRSS010000112.1, read as the reverse complement.
TTTCCAAAAAAAACGGATGGCGCTCAGATGGCCCGCAACCGTTCCCGGCGCATTCGAAGGTTCTGCTCCTCCACCTCGCCGACCAGGAAATCCCGGACCACGGCGATGCGTTTGGAATGCCTCAGTTCTTCCGGGTAAACGAAGTAGGCGTCGAAGCCGGGCCCTTCAAGATTGGTCAGTATTTCGACCAGTTCGGGCGCTTCGTCGCTCAGGTAATAGGGCAGCGCGGCAAGGCCGAGACCGCTGAGCACGGCCCGGTGAATGCCATAGACACTGTTGACGCGGAGCGCCGGTTCCCGCTTTTCACCGGCCGGCATGCCGATCTCCAATAGCCAGTTCATGTCGTCGACGGGCATCCCCTTTTCGTCGCCATAGACGATGATCTGGTGCCCGTTCAGTTCCTGCGCCGTATTTGGGGTGCCATGCTCGCCCAGGTATTCGGCCGTGGCGAAGACATGATACCGAATGGACATGAGGTGGCGCTGGACCAGGGTGGGCTGGCTTTGCCGGGCGAAGCGGATGGCCACGTCCGCTTGGCGAAGGGACAGGTCCAGTTCTTCCGTATCGGCCAGCACCAGGGAAACGGCGATTTCCGGATACAGCGTGAGGAACTTGTTCATGCGGGCGGTCAGCCAGCCGGAGCCGAAAGCCACCGTAGTGGTAATTTTCAGCGGGCCTTCCGGCTGTTCCCGGCTTTCATTGATCCTGGCCGTGGCCATGGCCAGGGTGGACGACATATCCCTCACTGTTCGTTGAAATTCCTCGCCCTGTTCGGTCAGCACCAGGCCCCGGGCGTGCCGGTGGAACAAGGAAACCCTCAGGCATTCCTCAAGGGCGGCGATCTGCCTGCTGACCGCCGACTGGCTCAGGTTGATGGCCTTGCCGGCGCGGGTGAAACTGCCCGCGTCAACAACGGCGAGGAATATTCTGAGCTTGTCCCAATCCACGTTCATTTACCTTGTCCGGCGGCCTCCTGGGTGGCTTTGGCCAGGCTGGCCAATCTGCCTATCTTCCATCGACCCGATACTAACATGTTTGCCCTGACCTCGTCACCCGAAGTCAACCCGTTGCACAAATACCAAATCCATCCCGTCGCATTCCACAACGCAACGATCATTTGCCTCTATTCAGCAAGCCTCTGATGACGCCCTGCCGCTTGGCTTCCAGCAGGCCAGTTTGCGAATTCGCCAGTCTGCCCAAGGGAGTGGCGCAGGAATGGACCAGCCGCTTGAGAGGCACATAGGCGATAAACAGGCAGGAACCGATTACATGCAAGTACCAAAGCGGTTCGTACAGGCTATCAGATTGCGTCCCGTCCAGGAATCCGGAAAGAAAGTAACCGGCGAAGGAAACCGCCATATAGGGCTCGGGAGTTTGGGCGGCGAACCTAAGTCCCTCGACGAAAAATCCGCTTAAAATAACCACGAACAAAAACAGCGCCGTCGGGGTATCGGTGTATTTCTGCTGTTCGGTGCCGTTAACCATCACCCGCCAGACCAGGGCGAGCGCGCAACCGGCGAGGACCATGAGCCCGAAGACCTCGAAGGAAAAATCGAGGGCCAGGCGGACTACGCTCCCTTCCTCCCAGCCCCGGGGATAGCCCCAGGCGGGCAATACGTCGCGAACCAGCACGGCCAGGCCTTCGGTCATGACCAGCAAGGCAAACCCCCAATAGATCAGCGTGTGCTTGAACCACCGGAACCCGTTCACGCCTCTCAGGGTGCGGTGAAGCAACACCTCGTCCACCAGGGTGCGGCGCATGGCCGCCGGGTCGCTCTGTTCCCGGGACAAAAACCGGCCAAAGCGCTGGAAGGTTGGTAAATTCCGTTTTACCACCACCCGGTATATGCCCCGGTCCAGAATGATGAGAGAAGCCAGCGCCACCGGACCGAAGATGATCCACCGGGTTTCCATGCGGCCTTCCAGGGTTTCCAGCGCATAAAAGCCGCCCAGGGCGCAAAAGCCGAACACATAGAACCAGCCGCCCAGGGCCAGGAGCCAGTAACCATTCTGTTTCAGCCCGCTGCTATCGAACTTACGGGAGAAAAAGAAAAAGCCGAACAACGCCAACCCCGAGGCAAGAAGCAGCGCCGAGACCAGAAATAATCCGTAGCCTATGCCTTCGCTCAATCCACCGGCCAACCCCGCCACCAGCAACGCGGCGGAGATGGTAACGCCGGCGACCGTCATGGGCTTGGGCATGGCGGAGGCGGCGCCGTTAGCCATGGCCTGGCAGCCGCACGACCGGCGCCAACCGTGAGAATTCTGTTTTCATGCTTCGCCTGTCCCTCCAAGAAGAGGACGTTCAAAAATGCGGCCCTGCGGAAATCAGGCCGAAATCTGGCGGAAATCAGGCGGAATCCATGGCCACCAATGCCGCCGCCAGCTCCGGCGCTCCGCCGGCCAGGTCCTTGTGGGTCTGTACGCAGGCCTTGGCTTTTTCCACCGCGATCAGGGCATCGGCGCAATAGGCGTCGGCGCCGATCTTGTCGGCCCAGGTCTGGCTCACCGGGGCGCCCCCCACCAACACCTTCACCGTATCTCTAAGTCCTTCGGCGACGATGGCCTTCAGGGTTTCTCCTTGCATGTTCATGGTGGTGGTCAACAGGGCGGAAAAGCCGACGATGTCCGGGTTGTGTTCGCGAATGGCGGCGATGAAGTCCTCGGGCGGCGTGCTCACCCCCAGGTCGATCACCGTGAAGCCCGCCGCTTCCATCATCATGGCGACGATGTTCTTGCCGATATCGTGCAGGTCGCCCTGGATGGTGCCGATTACGCAGAGTCCGATATCTTCGGTCTTTGCCTCGATAATCAGGGGCTTCAGTATCGACAGGGCGGCGTGCATGCACTTGGCCGACATCATCACTTCCGGCAGGAAGTACTCGTCCGCCTTGAACCGGCGTCCCACTTCGGCGATGCCGACGGCCATGGGGCCGGCGATGAGGGTGCGGGCGCTGACGCCGGCCTCCAGATTTGGACCGATCAAATCCGTCGTGTCCATGAATTCGCCGTCGATGATGTTCCACTCCAACTGGTGGAACAGTTCCTTGATCTGCGAAGGCGCGTCGCTCCAACGATCCGTCTTGCGGGTCGTTTCGATATCGTCTTTCAGATCTTCGATATCGAGTTCGATATCCGTTTCGATCTCGAGTGCCATTCCCTCTGTCTCCTGCATTGCAACCCGCTTCGGGGATAGGTTTTCGGGCTATTCGGTTGTCTTGCCGCCCCACGCTTCCTCGGCCTCGCCCGTATCGGCGCCTTCGGGCGGTTGTTCGGGCAGGGGATAAACCCCGTATTCACGGGCTTCTTCCAGCATGGCGACGGTGTTTTCCACCGGCACGTCATGTTCCAGCCGGTGGGAGCAACTGAGCAGATAGCCGCCGCCGTGACCCATTTCCCAGATGCGCTGGCGCACTTCCTTGCGCACATCCTCGACCGTCCCCCACGGCAGGACTTCCTGCACGTCGATGCCGCCCAGGAACGCCAGTCTGTCACCAAAATGGCGTTTTTGCGCCGCCGGGTTGGAATGCCGGGCCACCTTGGGCGGCAGGCTGTCGTAAACGTCGATGACCTGTTCGCCGTCATCCGTCGTAAAGGAGGTCAGGGCGCCCATGAAGGGCTGCGCCACGGCGCCGCAGCTATGGAACTGGATCTTTCCTTCCGGGTTTTTCTTGTGAAAGTATTCCTTCACTTCCTTGAAGCAACGCCGGTAGTGGGGCATCACCTGGCGATTGAACATTTTCACCGACATGAAGGACGTCTTTTCGCTGGCGATGTCTTCCGGGCTGACGCGAATCCAGTCCAGGTATTCGCCGCACTGGTCGATCATGGCCTTGTTGAACTCAATTTCGATATCGGTCAGCTTGACCATCAGGGCTTCGAGGAATTCTGGTGATTCAATGAAGTCCGAGAAAATCTTGGCATAGCCCACCATGTATTTGGCCTGCTCGAAGATGCCGCCGCGCCCGCCTTGGCCCAACAAGGCGAAGGGCGTTTCCTCTTTGACGAACTTGGCGTATTCGCGCAGGGTCATGCCGGGCATGGGCGAATCCGCCCAACAGGATTCATCCCACGGATCGGGCCAGGGAAAGGCCTCCAACTGATTCAGCCCATCTTCCAGCGGCGCGCTGGTGGCGTGAAACAGGGGATACCCGATCATTTCGTAGTAGCCGCCTTCCTCATGGGGTGTCCATTTGCGGATCACGCCCCATTCGTCGATGTTGATATCCACATTGGGCTTTTCGATGCCCATGTCGAAATTGATGTCTTCGAACTTGATCGGCCGGAACCCGGGCGACCCGCCCGGCGGGCCGTGATTGAGGCGGACGAAATCCAGGTCCAGCTTTTCGGCCAGGTCCAGTTCAAAAACCACGTCCGTGGTCCAGGTGGTCGATCCGGTGCGGTATTTGAACGGATCTTCGTGATAGTCCATGCCCAGGCCCTTGCGCAGGTTCTGGTAGCCCTGGACCGTGCCCCACAGGCCGGTAGGAATGCGGTCCGGCTCCCTCAGATTGAGGGCATCCAACACGCGCTTCCTTTGAGCTGGAACGGCTTTCCCGGTTATGGCGACCATGGTCTGTCCTCCCTGCGAACTGCTAAATCGGGCGGAATCCGGAGCAGTTCGTTTTTTTATCGCGGCCCTAATCCCCTCGGCGCTGACTTTGCCTCCCCTGAGGACTTGGCGAAAACCGGGCGAAAACCCAGCGTATTCGCCCGTTTTCAGCGGATTTTGTACCCGATGACGCTAACATGGGCCCTTGGGCCTGTCGAGCTACCCATTTATTACGGTAGTATGCGGTCAGCGCATACATAAATCGCGGCGATCCTTATTTGGCTGGCGCCGGCGGCCCCATGAGGAGACCGTCGGCGCCGGCTTTTGAGTTTCTTACTTTTCCCAGGGCGGTGTGAACGGACGGAATTTACCGCCCTTGTAGACAACGTAGTTCATGCCCGGCACCAAGAGATGCTTTACGGCTTCGTCGCCGGGCCCCACCTCGCCGATGTTGACCACCGGAACGACGCTTCCCTTCCAATTATCGATGCCTTCCAGGGTGTCCAAAAGGCGCGCCCGGGTGATGTCTCCGGACCCCATGCGCTTGAGGGCTTCGGTAAACACCTGGGCGCCGGTGAACCCCCACAGGTGCACGGCGTCGGGTTGTTCTTCGGGGTAGTACTTCTTGAGGATCTGCTTGGCCTCCTGAATCTTCGGGTTGGGATCATCCCATTCCCGGAAGATGGTGGCGAAGTAAACGCCCTCGACCGCCGCTTTGCCCGCCAGTTCGGGTACTTTCGGGCTCTTGCCGAAGAACACGTTGATCACCGGCACCTTCCAGCCGAACTTGGCGCGCTCGGTGTAGACCTTGGCCGCCGGTTCCGGCGCGCAGGAGCAGATCAAGGCATCCACATTGGCGTTCTTCATCTTGATGACCTGGGCGCTGAGATCCACTTCCTTCGGCTCATAGCCTTCCGCCGCCACCATTTCGACACCATATTTCTTCAGTCCCACCTTGATTCCCTTGAGGTGAGTCTTGCCGGAGGCGTCATTTTGATAGATCACGCCGATTTTCTTGGCCCCGAAAACCTCTTTCGTAAACCTGACCAGATCGGTGCCCTCTTTGTCGTAGGGCGGATAGAGCGGGAATACGTAGCGGCTTTTGTAGAAGACGTTCTTCGCCGCGCCGGTGCCGGCCCCGATCAGGGGTACGTTCTTCGAGACGATGTAATCGATCACGGCCTTGGTCGGCGCCGAACCCAACGGGGCGACGATGGCAAAACATTTATCCCGTTCGACAAAGCGCTTGACGATGTTCATCGTACGCGCCGGCTCGTATTTGTCGTCAACCATCTTGTATTTGATCATGCGGCCGTTGATGCCGCCCGTATCGTTGACGTGCTTGAACCAGGCGTTAGCCCCCTTGCCCATGCGAAAATAACTGGAAACTTTTCCGGTCATCGGCTGGTAGGAGCAAATAAGGATTTCCTTGTCGGTAACGCCGGGACCATTGGCCGCCTGGGCACCCGACGCGCCCATCGCCAATAAACCGGCGCTGACAACCGCCAGCCCGTATTGTGTCAATCGACTCATAATTGTCTCCCTTCTTTCACCTGTTAAATTCAATTCGCCGTGACCCCAATAGGCCGCGGGTCGTGAGCCATTTTTGTTTTTATTCGCCGGTCCGCCCGCCGAGTCCGAATTCTTCGGGAACTCCGCTGACGATTCCTTCTTTTCCAATTCGATCATTTTCCCTCCCTGCTTAATTCCCCCACACTTTAATTACACCTCAGCCCTGGCCTTGGCCCTGGCTGCCCATATAGGATTCCACCACCTCCTTGTTTTCCCGGAGTTCGGCCGCGGTCCCTTCTACCGATACCCGGCCCACCTGGAGCACATAGCCGTAGTCCGCGTTCTGCAATGCGATATGAACGTTTTGTTCGACGATCAGAAGGGTCAGGCCCTGTTCCGCATTGATCCGTTTCAACACGCGGAAAATGTCGGCGACGATCAAAGGCGCCAGCCCCAATGACGGCTCGTCCAGAAGCAGCAGCCGGGGCCGGGCCATGAGCCCCCGGCCAATGGCCAGCATCTGCTGCTCGCCGCCGCTGAGGGTGCCGCCCAGTTGCTTCAACCGTTCCTTCAAAATGGGAAAGAGTTCGAACACCATTTCCATGTCCTCCTCGATCCTGTTTTTTTCCGACCGGGAATAGGCGCCCAGACGCAGGTTTTCGCCGACATTCAGGTCCTTGAAAATCCGCCGGCCCTCGGGCACCTGAGCCACGCCCAGGCGGACGATCTGCCGAGGGGTAAGCGTGTCCAGCCTTTGTCCGTCGAACTCGATACTGCCCGCCTTTGGGCGCATCTGGCCTGAAATGGTTTTGAGCGTGGTTGATTTTCCGGCGCCGTTGGCGCCCAGCAGGGCAACGATGGAACCTTCGTCGATGCCGAGGGAAACACCCCGCAGCGCCCGTACCGCCTCGTAGTTTGCCTCCACATTGGTGAGTTTGAGCAGGGTCATTATTCCACCGCCTCGCCAAGGTAGGCGGCGATCACGTCGGGATTTTTCTGTATTTCCTCTGGCGTGCCCTCGGCCAGGTTGGTGCCGAAATCAATTACGTAGATGTAGTCGCAAACCTTCATCACCATCGACATGTCGTGTTCCACCAGCATGATGGTGACACCCATTTCCCGGTTGAACTGCCGGACAATGTCCTCCAGCTGCGCCGTTTCCTCGTCGTTGCACCCGGCGACCGGCTCGTCCAGCAGGATGATCTCGGGTTGCGCGGCAAGGGCGCGGGCCAATTCGACCCGCTTCTGAAGTCCGTAGGGCAGATGTTTGACCAGCTTGTCCAGCTCGTCGTAAAGGCGCAGCATTTCGGCAATTTCCAACGCACGCCGCCTAAGCGCCCTCTCGTTGCTGCGGGCGCCCGGCAGGGAAAGTATGTTGGCCAGCGGATTGCCTATGTGCCGGTGGGCGCCGATCAGGATGTTGTCCAGGGTCGATTGTTCCCCGAACAGGTTGATGTTCTGGAACGTTCGCGCCATGCCGTGGGAAACCATGTGATGAGGCTTGCTACGCGTAATCGGCTTGTCACGGTAGTAAAGTTCGCCGTCATCCTGCATCTGAAACAGGCTGAGAACATTAAACAGCGTCGTCTTACCGGCCCCGTTGGGACCGATCAGGCCAACCACCTTTCCTTCCGGCACCTCCAGGCTGATGTTGTTGCAGGCTGAGACGCCACCGAAATTAACGCTGATGCATTCACACCTCAGAAGGTTGCTCATGGATCAACCTCCCCTGCCTGGATCCGAACCCCGGCTTTTTCCAGTTGGCGGCGCCTCATCGCCCGGAATGGCCGGGCCACGACTTCGGCAATGCCGGCCGGCGCCAGAATCAGCACGCCAATCAGCACCACACCCTTGAGGATGTATGCGAAATCAGCCAGTTCCTCAAAGAAGAACGGAACCATGACGACGAAGATACCGCCAATAACCGGCCCCATCAGCATCGCCGAGCCGCCGACAATGGCGGCGACCAGAATATCCACCGAATACCAGATGTCGGCGTACACTTCGGCCGAGACATAGTTGACGATATGGGCGTTAAGCACCCCGGCGACCCCGACGATGAAGGCGCTGATGGAAAACGCCAGGGTCCGGTAAAAGACCCGGTTGACGCCGGCGCTCTCGGCCGCCTTTTCCGAATCCCTGAGGGCCATGAAGGCCCGCCCCACTCCCGAGCGGACAATAAAATGGATGAACAGCGTCGTCAGGGCGACGACGACGATCGAAAC
>JAJRSS010000111.1 GCA_024278615.1 Alphaproteobacteria bacterium | reverse complement strand
CATTTGCGATAAACCGCTGTCCACGACGGTGCGCGAGGCCAATGCCCTGGTCAAGCTGACCAAGGACAAGGGGCTTATCTTCGCCCTGACCCACAATTATTCCGGCTATCCGATGATCCGCCAGGCGCAAGCCATGGTGCGGGCAGGCGAACTTGGCGATATCCGGGTGGTGCAGGTCGAATACGCCCAGGACTGGTTGACCGAGGAGGTGCACAACAAACAGGCCGACTGGCGCACCGACCCAGAACAATCAGGCGCGGGCGGCTGCATCGGCGATATCGGCACCCATGCCTACCAGCTGGCGGGGTTTGTCACGGGGCTTAAACTTCAAAGCCTCGCCGCCGAGCTGACGACATTCGTGCCCGGACGGCGGCTGGACGACAATGTCCAGGTGATGCTGCGTTACGAGGGCGGCGCCCGTGGCGCGCTATGGACCAGCCAGGTGGCGCCGGGCAACGAAAACGCCCTGAAACTTCGCGTCTATGGCACCAAGGGGGGGCTCGAATGGGAGCAGGAAAACCCCAACCTTCTATGGTGGACACCGTTCGGTCAGGAAAAGCGCCTCATCACCCGCGCCGGGGCCGGTTCAGGCGAGGCGGCGGGCCGCATGGTGCGGGTGCCGCCGGGGCACCCTGAAGGTTATCTGGAAGGTTTCGCCAATATCTACGGCGAAATCGCCCTTGCCATCAGGGCGGCCAGATCCGGCGAGGCGCTCGACACGGCCGTGCAGTTCCCGACCGTCGAGGACGGCGCCGAGGGTATGGCTTTCATCGATGCTGCGGTGCGCTCGTCAAAGCGCAATTGCGCCTGGGTGGACGTGTAGGGAAATTCACCGGGGGGAGTCTTTTCGTTGATTAAGTCTGTGCCATCCCGCTCCCCCACCACCCCCAGGATACAATCTATGGGGTGGCCGGGTGGGGGAGCGGGATGGCACAGACTTACTGCAAGAAAGACCAGGCGCAGCGGTCATATAGGCCCAGTTTGTCCAGCCGCACCGTTTTGGTGGCGGTGCTGATCGTGCTGCACCCTTCAAGGTCTTCGTCGGATTCAAACACCCGCACATAGACTTTGGTGTCACCGCTATCAGGCTTGCCGCAAAATTTTTCGCCGCTCTGCAGCCAGAAGGCCTGGCGTTCGCCGGTGCCTTTGGCCGGTTCGATGACAAAAAATACCTTTTCGGGGTCCTGGTTCTCGACGCAATACGCCAAAGCCGGAGTTACGGCGCCGGGGTGGAAATTTGCCATCAATCCCGCCATTGCCAGCAGTGCCATATTAAGTCTCATCCAGCCCTCGTGATGTTAAGGGAACTTGAGGTCAAGACAATATCACTCTTGGGCGGTTTCCCAGACAATTGCCCGTGATTTATTTGTGTTTGGGGGGCGGTACGCGAGGTAACATATAGATATTTAACGGTAAAATGTCTTACGTTGCGGTGCAGCAACCAATTCCCTTGCAAAGTTTAGTAAAAACCAATTTACTAAACTAAATTACTAAACTTTTCGGTTCCCGGCAGCCATGCCAAAGGCCCGGAACGGCGTATGCCCCGATAAGGCCAAACGGCGGCTGGAGATGTCAGGGGGCAATTTCGCACTTAAAAAAGGGCGACCACAATGGATGCCCGCTAAGACACCTAGGGAGGAAATGGCGAATGAAAAAAACGATTTTGGCGGGCGCATTGGCGGTCGCGGGCACAATGGGCCTGATGGCCCAGAATGCCAAGGCGCAGGACATTACCTTGTGCTGGGCCGCCTGGGATCCGGCCAACGCCCTGGTCGAGCTGTCCAAGGATTTCACCACGGAAACCGGCATCGGCATGAAGTTCGAATTCGTGCCGTGGCCCAATTTCGCCGACCGCATGCTCAATGAGCTGAACTCCGGCGGCAAGCTTTGCGATATCATGATCGGTGACAGCCAGTGGATCGGCGGCGGTGCGGAAAACGGCCACTATGTCAAGCTGAATGCCTTTTTCGACAAGGAAGGCATCTCCATGGACGATTTTGCCCCCGCCACGGTCTATGCCTATTCGACCTGGCCCAAGGGCACGCCGAATTATTACGCCCTGCCGGCCATGGGCGACGCCAATGGCTGGTTCTATCGCAAGGACTGGTTCTCCAAGCCTGAATTGCAGGCCGAGTTCAAAAAGAAATACGGTCGCGATCTGGGCGAGCCCAAGACCCAGAAAGAGCTGATGGATATCGGCCGCTTCTTCCAGGGCCGTGAGATTGACGGCAAGAAACGCTACGGCGTCAATATCTTTACCGAACGCGGGTCCGAAGGCATCACCATGGGGGCCACCGGGGCCATGTATGCCTGGGGCTTCAAGTATGAAAACACCCCCGGAAAATACGACATGGAGGGCGCGGTCAACTCGCCTGCCGCTGTCGAGGCGCTGGAATTCTACAAGGAGCTTTATGAGTGCTGCACGGCGCCGGGCTACACCGACAGCTACATGCAGGAGAGCCTTGACAGCTTCAAGTCCGGCCAGGTGGCGATGGCGATGAACTGGTTCGCCTTCTTCCCCGGTCTTTACAAGGACGAGAATGTTGGCGGCGACAATATCGGCTTCTTCGTCAATCCGGCCCAGAACGTGGCGGCCTCCACTCTTGGCGGCCAGGGCATGTCGGTGATCTCGTATTCTGACAAGCAGGACGAGGCGCTCGCATACATCAAATGGTTCGCGCAACCCGACGTGCAGGCTAAATGGTGGTCGCTTGGCGGCTATTCGGCGAGCAATTCGGTGTTGAATTCCCCCACCTTCAAGGACAGCCAGCCTTTCGCGGCGGACTTCCTCGAGGCGCTGGCCGGGGTTCAGGACTTCTGGCAGGAGCCCGCCTATGCGGAACTGCTGCTGGCGATGCAAAAACGGCTGCACGACTATGTTGTCGCCGACAAGGGCACCGCCAAGGAGGCTCTGGACAAGCTGATTGTCGACTGGACCGAAACCTTCGAGGACGAAGGCAAGCTTTAGGGCTTGTCCCGGGCTTAAATCCGCCCAACCCGTCCCGGTCTTGCGCCGGGGCGGGAATCCCGCCAAAACCTCGAACGACCCCGTCTTTGATGCTCTAAAGCCTGTCTCCCAAAAGTGGGGACTGGTTTTGGGAAAAAAGACTTAGCCAAACAAAGTTCTAAAGCAATGGCGCCAATCAGAATGATCGCGACATGCTTTAGTTTCAGGAGAGCCACGCCCCGCTATGGCTATCACGTCAAGCATAGACCGATTGGCCGACCGCGCCGCTGGCGCAACGCCGCCGCAGATGCGTCACACGGTACGCGGCTTGTCGGACCGGGGGATTGCCTGGCTCTTTATCGCGCCGACAATCGTGCTTTTGCTGGCAATCAATATCTTCCCGCTGTTGTGGACGCTTTATCTCTCCTTCACCAACTTCAAGGCCAACCGCATCGGTCGGGAGATCAAGTGGATCGGCACGCGCAACTATGAGCGTATTCTGGCTGACGCGGATATCTGGGAGACGCTTCAGGTCACGGCGCATTTTTTGTTCTGGACCATCGCGCTTCAGGTGCTGATCGGCTTTACCCTCGCCTGGCTGATCAACCGGCAATTCAAGGGCCACAGCTTCTGGACCACCGTCATCGTGCTGCCGATGATGCTGTCCCCTGCGGTGGTGGGGAATTTCTGGACTTTCCTCTATCAGCCGCAGATCGGGCTTTTTAATTACGCCGTCTCCTTTTTCACCGGCATCGACCCTTCCAGTTTCCAGATGATCGGCAGCGTCAACCTGGCGCCGTGGTCGATCGTTATTGTCGACACCTGGATGTGGACGCCCTTTGTCATGCTGATCTGCCTTGCGGGCCTGCGGTCGATCCCGGACTATATCTACGAAGCCGCCGAGGTCGACCGGGCGACGCCGTGGCGGCAGTTCTGGACCATCACCGTCCCCATGGTGATGCCTTTCCTGATGCTGGCGGTGCTGTTTCGCGGCATCGAGAATTTCAAGATGTTCGACCTTGTCGTCGAGCTGACCTCCGGTGGCCCCGGCTCGGTCACCGAGCTTGCATCGATCAATCTTAAACGCGAAGCCTTCGAGAAGTGGCGCACCGGCTACAGCTCGGCTTTTGCCATCATTTTATTCGTCACCGTCTTTGGCGCGGCGAACATTTATGTCAAGGCACTAAACCGGGTGAAACAGCGATGATCGGCGGCACAAAAACGGCCCATTCCATCGTCGAACCGACGCCTTTGGCCAAACGCGTTTCCGGGGTGATCATCATCATCTACGCGTTGATCACCATGGTGCCGCTGGCATGGATTTTCGCCACCGGGTTCAAGACCCCGTCGGATTCGATTTCCTATCCGCCGAAAATCCTGTTCGATCCCAGCCTTGAGGGTTACGTCAATTTGTTCACCACCCGCACGCGCCAGACACCGGAATATATGGCCACCCTGCCGCCGCCCACCACCTGGTATGACGAACTGGTGCGCAGCCGCAAAATGGTCATCGCCGGGCCGTCCAAGTTCGGCGAGCGTTTTACCAACTCGGTCATTATCGGCTTTGGCTCGACGTTCCTTTCGGTATTCCTGGGCACGCTGGCGGCGTACGGGTTTTCGCGCTTCAAGGTGCCGCTGAAGGACGATCTGCTGTTCTTCATTTTATCGACCCGAATGATGCCACCCATCGCGGTGGCCATTCCGATCTTCCTGATGTACCGCAACCTTGGGCTCTCGGACACCCATCTGGGCATGATCCTGCTTTATACGGCGGTCAATATCTCGCTGGCTGTTTGGCTGCTCAAGGGGTTCATGGACGAGATCCCGCGCGAATATGAAGAAGCGGCGATGATCGACGGCTACACCCGCCTTCAGGCGTTCCGCAAGGTGGTGCTGCCCCAGGCGATGACCGGCATTGCCTCCACCGCGATCTTCTGCCTCATCTTCGCCTGGAACGAATATGCCTTCGCGCTGCTGCTGACCTCGGGCACAGCGCAGACGGCGCCGCCGTTTATCCCGACAATTATCGGCGAGGGGGGGCTGGACTGGCCGGCGGTGGCGGCAGGGGCAACGATCTTCCTGATCCCGGTGCTGGTCTTCACCATCTTGTTGCGCAAGCATCTGCTGCGCGGCATTACTTTTGGCGCGGTGCGCAAATGAGCCTGCAACCACCGACATCCAAACGCCCCGGCAACTGGTCGTGGCTGCTGCGCCGCGGGCCAATGGAAAACCTTGCCACGGTGATCATCGTCTTGGGCATTTTCATGCTCATGCAGCCCT
>JAJRSS010000110.1 GCA_024278615.1 Alphaproteobacteria bacterium | reverse complement strand
CGCTGCCGGCGCTTGGCCAAGGACTACGAAAACCTCAACCGGACGGCTCTCGCATTCATCCGCCTGGCCAGTATCAGGCTCATGCTGAGGAGAATAACGAGATACTGTTATCCCTCATGAATTTCTCGGACGGACTCTGAGCAAGCCAATAATTGGCAAAACACATGGACACGGGCGAAATAATCCTTCTTGTCGTGGTCGGACTGTTACTTCTGGCACTTGCTTGGTTTGTCGTCTTGTGGATTATCCGCGGTACCACCGCTTTGTCCCTCGGTGCAGTCGTTCTGTTCGGTTTCGCGGGGGAGCAGGGCTTTATAGGCATCGCTTCCTATTTCGCGGTCTGGGTCTTCTTGACACCAATCATGCTGGTAGTATGCATAATAGTGGGCATTGTCGCCAGGCGAGAACTAGCCGAGCAAGAGTTTGCCGAAACGTGGCAAGAGCGAGCGCGCCAAGATGACTATCGGCTGGAACAATCGCGCCGTGAACTTTGGGGAGAAGATGACGTTGAACAAAGCGAATGACACTGCTGTTGCCCTCTTCGCCTTCGGTCTAGCTGCAGTTTCGGGGTCAGGTCTTGAATCGTGAATTTTTCCCCTCCTCCCACGCCTTGATGATCTTGCTGATCGACGAATAATACCACTGGCGTGAATTTCTGACACGTAAAGCAAAAAGGGGTCAGGTCTTGAATTGTGAATTCCGCACGATTCAAGACCTGACCCCGAAACTTGGGAGGAAAGGAAAAATTCACGATTCAAGACCTGACCCCGGAACTCCTTTTTCAAGACCTGACCCCGGAACTCTGACCCCGGAACTCCTCTCCCTTGACTCGGCCTTGAAAACCTCTTATGTTCATTTTATATTCTCTTTATGTTCTTGGACATTGTCAATATCCGCTCGCCACGCCGCCCATTCGGTGGAAGGTGGCCCATGGAATATGGCCGGTGGAAGGTGAATCACGCCCCGGGCCGGAGCCGCCGAATGACTTCCCCGGTTAACCAAAGCCCGCGTTCCGGGGGCGCCGGGAAATAGGGATGCGGCCGGCGAAATGACGACGAATGAGTACAAATGCCTACATTTTCCCATGTGGATTCAACGTGTTTTCTTTTGAATCAATGGGATATGCGCGATCTTGGCGTCTTTTTCGAGCTTTTCGCCGCTTTCCAGGCGCTAAATCGTGCTTTCCGTGTCGCATTTCGAGCTTTCAGCTTTCAGAAGAAGGCTGATCGCTGATAGCTGATCCCTGATCACTCCACGTCGAACGTAATCCCCTGGGCCAGGGGCAGGTGGCGGGAATAGTTGATGGTGTTGGTGGCCCGGCGCATGTAGCTCTTCCACGCATCCGAGCCGGATTCCCGGCCGCCGCCGGTGTCCTTCTCGCCGCCGAAGGCGCCGCCGATCTCCGCCCCGCTGGGGCCGATGTTGACGTTGGCGATGCCGCAGTCGCTGCCGGTGGCGGACAAAAACGTCTCCGCCTCGCGCAGGTCGGTGGTGAAGATGCTGGAAGACAGGCCTTGCGGCACGCCGTTGTGGATGGCGATGGCGTCCTCGAAATCCCGGTAGCGCATGGCGTACAGGATTGGAGCGAAGGTTTCCTCGGCGACGATGGCGGTCTGTTCGGGCATTTCGGCGATCGCCGGGGTAACGTAATATGCGCCGGGGTAGCGGTCTTCCAGCACCCGCCCGCCGCCGGTTACGATTCCGCCGTCGGCCTTCGCCCGGGCCAGGGCCTTTTGCATGGCATCGAAAGACGCCCGTTCGGCCAGCGGGCCGACCAGCACCTTGGCATCCATGGGGTCGCCGATGGGCACGCTGGCGTAGGCCTTTTTCAGCCGCGCCAACAGGTCGCCGTAAATGTCCTCATGAACGATCAGCCGGCGCAGGGTGGTGCAGCGCTGCCCCGCCGTGCCGACGGCGGAGAACACGATGGCCCGCACCGCCAGGTCCAGGTCGGCCGAAGGCGCCACGATCATGGCGTTGTTGCCGCCCAGTTCCAGCAGCGAACGGCCGAACCGGGCCGCCACCCGGGGGCCGACCTGGCGGCCCATGCGGCAGCTTCCGGTGGCGCTGATCAGCCGCAGGCGCGCATCGTTCGTCATCTTTTCGCCCAAGGGGCCGGCGCCGACCACTACCTCCATCAAGCCCTTGGGGGCGTCGCCGAACCGGGCCGCCGCCCGGTCGAACAACGCCTTGCAGGCGAGCGCCGTGATCGGCGTTTTCTCCGACGGCTTCCACACCACCGCGTCGCCGCAGACGATCGCCAGGGCGAAGTTCCACGCCCACGGGGCGGTGGGGAAGTTGAACGCGGTGATGACGCCGACGGCGCCCAGGGGATGCCAGGTTTCCATCATCTTGTGGCCGGGCCGTTCCGAGGCGATGGTCAGGCCGTAAAGCTGGCGCGACAGGCCGACGGCGAAATCGCAGATGTCGATCATCTCCTGCACCTCGCCCAGGCCTTCGGCGTAGATCTTGCCGCATTCGAGCGTCACCAGTTCGCCCAGGGCTTCCTTGTGGTCGCGCAACTGGTTCCCCAACAGGCGCACCAGTTCGCCCCGCCGGGGCGCCGGCACCCGCCGCCATTCCAGAAATGCCCCATGGGCGGCGGCGATCTTGGCTTCCACCGCGGCCTCGGTATCGGTTTCCAGGCGCCCGATTTCGACCCCGTCGGTGGGTGAATGAACGGCCAGGTCACCCCCCGCCAGATCGGCGGGATCGAGCCCCAGGGATTCATAAAGCGGTTTCAGGTCCATGGTTTTATCCGTTTTGGCGATTTGGCGATCCGGCGGTCCGGTTTTAAGAGCCCTGCCGGCGGGATCCGGCATAGCCCAGGGTTTCAAGGGCGGCCTTGATTTCGCTCAACACCGCCGGATCGTCGATGGTCGCCGGCAGCTTGTATTCTTCGTTGTCGGCGATCTTCTGCATGGTGCCGCGCAGAATCTTGCCCGACCGGGTCTTGGGCAGCCTGGGCACCACCACCGCCTGCTTGAACGCGGCGACGGGTCCGATCCGGTCGCGCACCATTTGCACCGCTTCGCTGACGATGTCGGCTTCGGGCCGTTCGACACCGGCGTTGATGACCATGAAGCCGACCGGCAGCTGGCCCTTGAGGTCGTCGGCAACGCCGACCACGGCGCATTCGGCCACGTCCGGGTGGTCGGCCAGCACTTCCTCCATGCCGCCGGTGGAAAGCCGGTGGCCGGCGACGTTGATGATGTCGTCGGTGCGCGACATGATGTAAAGGTAGCCGTCTTCGTCCACATACCCGGCGTCGGCGGTCTTGTAGTAGCCGGGATAATCCACCAGGTAGGAATCCCGGTAGCGGTCATCGGCGTTCCACAGGGTCGGCAGAGAGCCCGGCGGCAGGGGCAGCTTGCAACAAATGGCGCCGATGTCGCCGGCCTTCACGGGGTTGTTGGCGTCGTCCAGGATGCGCACGTCCCATCCCGGCACCGCCTTGGTCGGCGAGCCCGGTTTCACCGGATAAGCGTGCAGGCCCATGCAGTTGGCGGCGATGGGCCAGCCGGTCTCCGTCTGCCACCAGTGGTCGATGACCGGAACCTTGAGGTGGCGCTGGGCCCAGTCCAGGGTATCCGGATCGGTCCTTTCGCCAGCCAGGAACAGGGCCTTGAAGCGGGAAAGGTCGTAGTCCTTCAACAGCCTCCCTTCCGGGTCTTCGCGTTTGATGGCGCGAAAGGCGGTGGGGGCGGTGAACAGGGTCTTCACCTTGTGCTGGGATATGACCCGCCAGAAGGCGCCGGCGTCGGGAGTGCCCACCGGCTTGCCCTCGTAGAGGATGGTGGTGCAGCCGTGAAACAGCGGCGCATAGATGATGTAGGAATGGCCGACCACCCAGCCGACGTCCGACGCCGCCCAGTAAACGTCGCCCGGATCGACGTCGTAGATGTTCTTCATCGACCACTTGAGCGCCACCAGGTGACCGCCGTTATCGCGGATAACGCCCTTGGGCTCGCCGGTGGTGCCCGACGTATAAAGAATGTAAAGCGGATCGGTGGCGGCGACGGGGACGCAATCGTGGGGCTGGGCGCCGGCGACAAGGTCCTGCCAGTAAATGTCCCTGCCCGTCCGCAATGTCGAGGGCGCCTCGGGCCGGTTCAGAATGACACATTTTTCGACATTGTGCCGTGCCAGATGGCAGGCTTGGTCCAATAAGGGGCAATACTCGATGACCCGCCCGGCCTCGATGCCGCAGGACGCCGATACGATGACCTTGGGTTTGGCGTCGTCGATGCGCACCGCCAGCTCGTTGGCGGCGAAGCCGCCGAAGACCACCGAATGCACGGCGCCCAGGCGAGCGCAGGCAAGAACGGCGATCAGCGCCTCGGGCACCATGGGCATGTAGACGATGACCCGGTCGCCCTTGGCGACGCCCAGGGAAGCCAGCCCGCCGGCGAACTTGGCTACCGCGTCGCGCAGTTCCCGGTAGGTGAAGGTTCTGACCGTGCCGCCGGTGACCGGTGAATCGTAGATCAGCGCCGCCTGATCGGCCCGGCCTGCCTCGACGTGGCGGTCCAGGGCATTGTAACAGGTGTTGGTTTCGGCGCCCCGGAACCAGCGGTAAAAGGGCGGGTTGGATTTGTCCAGCACCGTATCCCAGGTTTTGAACCAGTGGATATCCTGGGCTGCTTCGCCCCAGAACCCATCCGGGTCGGCCAGGGATTTTGCGTAGGCTTCCTGGTAGCGGTCGGTCATTGTCCTGCCTCCCTTGGGGGCCGCGCTTGTTGTTTTGGCCGGGACCTCTTCCAGGACCCCGACCATGGAACCAATAGTGATGCAAAACGGTTTTGTTGCAAAGCCGGTTTATGGCACTCTCTATCAAAGCTTTTGACAGGGGGAGGAGTATGACGGCTGAAAAAGGGGGCGAAAACCCCTTTGAAACCAACTTGGACCGCAATTCGGCCAACTATACGCCGCTGTCGCCGCTCAGCTTCATTGAGCGTACGGCCGGCGTCTATCCCCACCGCACATCGATCATCCACGGGACCAAGCGGTTCACCTGGGCCGAGACCTATGCCCGCTGCCGGCGGCTGGCCGGCGCCCTGGCCGGCCGGGGGGTGAAGGTGGGGGACACGGTGGCGGTGATGGCCGCCAACACGCCGGAACTGTTCGAAAGCCATTTCGGCGTGCCGATGACCGGGGCGGTGTTGAACACCCTCAACGTGCGCCTGGACGCCGACACTATCGCCTACTGCCTGGACCACGGCGAGGCCACCGTGCTGATCGCCGACACCGAGTTTCGCGAGACCATCAAAGAGGCGGTGGGCAAGATCGACCGGGACATCCTGGTCATCGGCATCGACGATTCGGAAGCCCGGGATTCCGGCGCCCGGTTGGGCGAAACCGATTATGAAGGATTCCTTGAAGAAGGCGATCCGGAGTTCGAGTGGTCCCTGCCGGATGACGAGTGGCAGGCCATATCCCTCAATTACACTTCCGGCACCACCGGCCGGCCCAAGGGCGTGGTGTATCACCACCGGGGGGCCTATCTGAACGGCCTGGGCAACGTCATCAACTGGAACATGGTCCAGCATCCGGTCTACCTGTGGACCCTGCCCATGTTCCACTGCAACGGCTGGTGTTTTCCATGGACCTTGGCGGCGGTCGCCGGGACGTCGGTATGCCTGCGCAAGGTCAGCGCGGCGGCCATCTATGCCGCCGTCGCCGAACACCGGGTGACCCATTTCTGCGGCGCGCCCATCGTTCTCAATTTCATCATCAACGCCACCGGGGAAGAACGGCGCGATTTCGATCATACGGTACAAATCATGACCGCCGCCGCGCCGCCGCCCGCGTCCACCCTGGAAGCCATCGAACGGGCGGGTTTCCGCGTCACCCACGCCTACGGACTGACGGAAACTTATGGTCCCGCCGTCAGCTGCGCCTGGCACGAGGAATGGAACGGCCTGCCGGCGAACGAGCAGGCGCAAAAGAAATCACGCCAGGGGGTGCGCTATCACGTTTTGCAGGGCCTGACCGTCATGGACCCGGAAACCATGGTCCCGGTTCCCGCCGACGGTGAAACCATGGGTGAGATCATGTTCCAGGGCAATATCGTCATGAAGGGTTACCTTAAAAACCCGGAGGCCACCGGCGAAGCCATGGCCGGCGGATGGTTCCATTCCGGCGACCTGGGGGTCATGCACCCGGACGGGTATATCCAACTCCGCGACCGGTCCAAGGACGTGATCATTTCGGGCGGCGAAAATATTTCATCCATTGAGGTGGAGGACGCGCTTTACAAGCACCCCGCCGTCATGACCGCGGCGGTGGTCGCCAAGCCCGATGAAAAATGGGGGGAAACGCCCTGCGCCTTTGTCGAGCTCAAGGCGGATGCGGGCGATGTCACGGCCGAAGACATGATCAACTTCTGCCGCGACAACCTGGCCCATTTCAAATGCCCCCGTCATATCGTCTTTGGCGAAGTACCCAAGACTTCGACGGGCAAAATTCAGAAATTCAAGCTGCGGGAAACGGCGACAGCCCTTTAAGCGCCGTCACCGGCCCCGGCAGCGAGTCTGGCCGCAAGCCCAAGCTTGGAGGGTTGAAAACAAGCGTCAAGGCCGCAACACACCCCTCCGGCCCCTGGAGGCCGGGCAATTCGCCTTACCGGACTCGCCTAATGATGGGTCAGGTTGGCAATTTCATCTTTAATTCGGAGTTTTTGTTTTTTGAATCCGACGATTTCAAGTTCGTCTGGATGGGGGCGGGCGTTTTCTTTTTCGATGGCTTCTTCCAGGGCGGTGTGCTTCGCTTTTAGTGAATCAATCCTCTCGTCCAGGCTCATAGGTAAGTTCCTCCCGAACTGTGAAAATGTCCTGATTAAGCAATTTTACGTCAATTGACGGCCCAACGCCAGCGGGCAGCAAAAAATTTATACAGTTCCACCCTTTCAATGCCTTACGAAGTGTCCAAATTTCGGCCTCCCCCATTGTTGCGATACGTTATCAATCGCCAAGGCAAATCCCCAGGCCACGGGCCGCCTGTACCAGCGCTCCATCAATATTGACGTTGTGATACTGGGCAACCACTTTTTTTAATGGAACATCAACCACTTCGCGGTACTGCCAGGCAACCATGCGGCTGGTTTTTCCGGCCGCCACCAGATCGACGGCATGGACCCCAAAGGCGGATGCGATAACCCGATCCCGGCTGGTCGGAATGCCCCCTCGTTGCACGTGCCCCAGGACCGTGACCCTGGTTTCGGCGCCGGTCAAGTCACTGATCTGCTGGCCCAGGACATGCCCGACACCGCCATAACGCGCCTGACCGTCGCCTTGGTCCTGAAAAACGGCTGAACCGCTGGCCAGCCTTATGGCCTCGGAACAAATAACCAGCGCGTGGTTACGCCCGAGGGCGTTCAGCGAGCGAATCTTTTCGGCTACCTTTTCGGCATCGTAGGGAATTTCGGGAATAAGAATGACGTCGGCGCCACCGGCGATTCCCGCGTTGAGGGCAATATGGCCCGCGTCCCGGCCCATGACTTCAAGAATCATCACCCGATGGTGACTGGCCGCCGTCGGTTGCAGCCGATCCATCGCCTCTACGGCGGTATCTACGGCAGTCGCGAAGCCTATGGAAAAATCGGTAAAGGCGACGTCGTTGTCGATGGTCTTGGGAATGCCGACGAACGGAATATCCCCCTGTTCGGCAAGCCGGCTCAATATCTTCATGCTGCCGTCGCCGCCAATTCCGATCAGGGCATCCAGACCCAACTCCCGCACACCGTCGATGAAAAACTGGGAGACATCCGCGGTTGAGCCGTCGGGCAGGGGATAGTTGAACGGATCCCCCTTGTTTACGGTGCCAAGGATGGTGCCGCCCAAGCGCAGGATGTTGCCGGTAAAGATCCTGAGACCCAGGTTCTCGGTTTTCATCGGTCGCTCTAAAAGCCCGCGGGTACCTTCCAAGATACCCACGACCTGCCAGCCATACCCCTGTATGGCACGGTGGACAACCGCCCGAATGGCGGCGTTCAACCCGGCGCAATCACCACCGCTGGTTAAAACGCCGATGCGCGAAATACTATCTGTGGCCATGTTCGACTCTGCTCCTTGAATTAGGCTCAACCAACACTTTGCCCCCCGATCCCAACATATCTACAGTTTGACAGTGAAATTTGTTATGGTATTGGCGGTTGGGGCAGGTGCCGGGGATCATGGGAGATATCGTAACCCTTCGCGACAAACTGACGGAGTTAAAGACCGAACATCGGGATCTGGACGACGTTATCGCCCGGCTTGCCGGTGATCCCACCACCAACCCCTTGCAGATGCAACGGCTAAAGAAGCGCAAACTGGCTCTCAAGGATCATATCACCAAACTGGAAAACCTGTTGCTTCCCGATATCATCGCCTGACCGCCGCCAATGGGTTATTCCACCACCGGCATCGGGGACTGAATGAGGTTACCTTCGATCAGGTCCCGGTCGGCGGCGTCCATGATCGCTTCAACCCCCTGTCCCGGTTCAAACTGGTGCATGCCGACCGCCACGTCGAGGGTAATATTCTCGTCCCGCCAAGTGAAACCCTGCTCCCGGACCGCATCGATCAGATGAGGCACCTTTGCCTGGGCGACCTCCCGCCTGGCCAGGGTAAGCACAATGCCGAAGTCACCGCCGCCTAGGCTGCCGATGATATCGCTGGCGCGGAGCGTGTGGGACAGGCAGACGGCGGCCTGGATCAACGCCGTTTCTGCGGCGGCATGGCCGTGCCTGATGCGGATATCCTCGATGACTGGAATGTGGATATAGATGAAGGTATGGGTGGTTTCCGTTTTCTCGGCCCTTGAGGCCACCCGCGTGACCTCACGAAGCAGGGCGCGGCGGTTAATGACCGGCAGGAAAGGGTGGGCGTCCGCCAGATCCTGAAGGTAGGCGGCATGAGCGACGGAATGATCCAGTTCATCACGCAGGCGTTCATATTCCGTGATGATGGCATCCAGGGCGGCCTGGACCTTGGGCGTCAGTTCATTTTCGGGAATACCCATGACCTGGGCTACGTCGACGGCGCTTTTCCAGTTCGGACGCGCCTTCCCCCGCGAACCCTGCCGGTCCTTGGTTCCCCCGTGGCCCGAAGCGCCCGACGGCAATGCGGTGCCGATGGGGGCCGTTTGCGTGACATCAACCATTGGTCCCCATCCTTGTGGGCAGAATCAAGCTTGTGGGACCCAAACAAGCTAACATTCGCCTGACCTGGGGACAAAGGGTTTCAGGCCCCTTGCGAATGGCCGGCGGGCACCTATAATTCCCCCCTTCATTTCCCTCTTTCTTTTCCCTGGCCCCGACCAGTAAGGAGCTTTCGACTTGAACGACATTATCCCCACCGTCGGCATCATCATGGGCAGTCAATCGGACTGGGCGACCATGCAACATGCCGCCGATACCCTGGAAAAACTGGGAGTACCGGCGGAAAGCCTGATCATGTCGGCCCACCGCACACCCAGCCGGCTGCATTACTACGCCACCGGGGCCAAGGCCCGGGGAATCAAGGTGATCATCGCCGGCGCCGGCATGGCCGCCGCCCTGCCCGGCTCCGCGGCGGCGCTGACGCCCCTGCCGGTCTTGGGCGTTCCCATGGACGGCAGGCTCATGGGCGGGCTGGACGCCCTTTTGGCCATGGCGCAAATGCCGGGCGGCGTTCCCGTAGGCACTCTGGGCATCGGCAAGGCCGGCGCCGTCAACGCGGCCCTGCTGGCCGCCGCCATCCTGGCGGTCAGCGACGAGCGCGTGGCCCAGGCCCTTGATGATTTTCGCGCCGCCCAAAGCGCCGCCGTCCCCGAATCCCCCGACAAAAACGCCTGAGCTATCCGCCAGAACCGGCATTGGTCCCATGGATGCCTACCCCCTAGGCATTGAGCCCATGGGCCGGGGGAGGGGCCAGAGGAAGGAAAACCCGCGCCACCGCGGAATAAGGCGCCGGACGGCAGCCCCATGGGGCTTCGCCTTGCTCGTCGGCGCCATCCTTTCCAGCCTGGGGCTGGCATCCGGAAGCGCCCTTGGCCAGCAGCCACCGCCTGCCCGCGAAGCCGATTTCAACCGCTGGTCCGGTGGTGGCCTGAAGGCGGAGCTGGCGCCGTTGACCAGCGAGCAGGCCATGGCTTTTTTCCTGGGACGCGGGTTCACTTCCGCCCTGGCCAGGCGGATTGTCCGCGCCGGCTGCGTGTTCCGCTCTAGCATCGGCAATGCCGGTTCCGAGCCGGGTTCTCCTTCGGTCGCCCTGGACCTGGAACGATGGCGGGTCGACCCGGGAGATGGCCTCCGGCGTCTTCGCCTGATCCAAGACTGGTTCGCCGAGTGGGGCCCGGCGGAAGTCAGCAAGCCTTCACGGATCGCTTTGCGCTGGGCCCTTTTTCCCGTCCGGCAGACTTTCGGGCCCGGGGATTACAATTGGGGGCTGTTCACCTTCGGCTTGGCGCCCGGAACCCGGTTCAACCTCCATATGCGCTGGCGATTAAACGGGGCAGAGCAACAAGGCACCCTGGCCGGAATGGTCTGTGCCGAAGACAACACCGAATAGAACCTAAACGGACATGGCGTAATGGGCTCCTGCAAATACTTGATTCGTTGTTTTCTTCTTATACCAGTTTGCATTGATCAGAACCCATGAGCCCATTCTCTGAGGCCGATTGACATTATTCTCCACGGCTGATCGATTAGCTTGTTCCAGGCTTCGGCTGAGATGGCGACGATCTCGTCGTATGATTTGAAGACGCGG
>JAJRSS010000109.1 GCA_024278615.1 Alphaproteobacteria bacterium | reverse complement strand
GTGGTGAACCCAAGGGCCATAAGCAAGAGGGGCCACAGCATGCTGGGGTCAATGGACGGGCCGCCCACTTTCATCACGCTGGCCGGCTGGTGCAGGGTGTTCCACCAGTCCACCGAGAACTTGATGATGGGCACGTTGACGAAACCCACCAGCACCAGGATGGACGACGCCTTGATCCCCCGGTTGGGGTCGTCGAAGGCGCTGGAAAGGGCCATATAGCCCAGGTAGAGAAAAAACAGCACCAGCATGGACGTCAACCGGGCGTCCCACACCCAATAGGTGCCCCACATGGGCTTGCCCCACAGGGACCCGGTGAGCAAAGCCAGGAAGGTAAAACAGGCGCCGATGGGGGCCGAGCCCTTGGCCGCCAGGTCGGCCAGGGGATGCTTCCAGATCAACCCGATGGCGGCGGAAATAGCCATGCCCACATAGGTGAACATCGCCATCCAGGCGGCGGGCACATGCACATACATGATGCGCACGCTTTGCCCCTGCTGGTAATCGGCCGGCGAGGCGAACAGCGCCATATACAGCCCGGCGGCGAGAAAAATGACGGTGAGCGCGGCCATCCACGGCAGCAGGGCCGAGCTCAGGCGCATGAAACGGGTGGGGTTGGCGAACCAGTCAAGCCGGCGCATGGCGTTTCCTTTTTCCCAGGCGTACCCGCTTATACCCTACCGCGCTTGCGAAGTACTTAATATAGATCAAGTGATTTGAATCAATCGGTTTATTCCACGGCCTGCTTCAACGCCGCTGCCCCGGCCCACGGACAAAGGGGCAACGCGCCCAGGAACAACGCCCCCAAAATGAGCAACTGGGGCCGGAAAGTGAAGCCGGAGATGGCCGCGTCAACGGCGCTGACGCCGAAAATCAACACCGGGATATACAGCGGCAAAATCAGCAGCGACAGCAATACGCCTCCCCTGCGCGAGCCGAGAATGAGCGCCGCGCCGACCGAGCCGATCAGGCTGAGCGTCGGCGTTCCCAGGGCCAGGACCGCCAGCAGGACGGCGAAGCCGTCGGCGTTCATATTGAGCAACACCGCCAGCACCGGCGCGGCGACGATCAGCGGCAGGCCGGTGGTCAGCCAGTGGGCGACCACCTTGGCCAGCACGATGCCCTCCAGTTGCAGGGGCGAGAGGACCAGCAGTTCCAGGCTGCCGTCTTCGAAATCGGTCTGGAACAGGCGTTCCAGGGACAACATGGAGGCCAACAGCGCCGCCACCCAGATGACTCCGGCGGCAATACGGGCCAGGATATTGGGTTCGGGGCCGACGCCCAGGGGAAACAGCACCACGGCGATGACGAAGAACATGACCACCATCAGGCTGTCCATGCCCTGGCGCAGGGCCAGATGCAGGTCGCGGCGGACAATGGCCGCGTACACCCCCATCAGGCCGCCCCCTCCGCCTGTTCTTCGCTTTAGTACGCATCACCGGAAAATGCATCCAGGTTCAGGCCCTGAGCGCCGCCCAGGCCCATGTCGGTGTGGGTGGAGACCACCACCATGCCGCCATTCGCCCGGTGATCGCCGATGGCCTTTTCCAGGGCGGCTATGGCGGCGCTGTCCAGGGCGGTGGTTGGTTCGTCCAGCAGCCACAACGGAGCCGGGGCCGCCACCAGGCGGGCCATGTTGACTCGCCGCCGCTGCCCGGCGGAAAGGAAACGCACCGGCACATCCGCCAGGTGGCCGATGCCGAAGACACCCAACGCCTGGCGCACCACATCCTCCAGCCCGCCCTGAATAGTGCGAAGCCGGGTCCAGAAAGAAAGATTTTCGGCGGCGCTGAGCACCGGTTTGAGCGGGTCGGCGTGGCCGATATAATGCAGCCCGGCCTGGTAGGCTTCCGGGTCGTCGCCGATGTCCTGCCCGTCCCAGACCAGCAGCCCTTCCGCCGGCGGCAACAATCCGGCCATCAGGCGCAAGAGGCTGGATTTTCCGCTGCCGTTGGTGCCGGTGAGCACCAGGGCGCCGCCGCCGTCCAGCTGAAAATCCAGGCCCCGGAACACGGTTCGTTCTCCCCGGATGCAAACGAGGTCCTGGCCTGAAAATCGACTCATGAAGGTTCCCTGGGCGAATAAAGACGTAACAACCGAAAGAGAGGTAATCGAGAGCGGAGGAACCGTATCCTAAAAAATGCGAAAATAGAAGCGGCTGCCTGCCTTATAAAAAAGAATGTCTGGTCCGAAAAACAAGGCGCCAAAAACGACTTCGGCCGGGAGCCTAATTGGGCTCCCGGCCGATGCGTTGGGTTGGTAAGTAATTACCGGTTCTTCTGAGGCCAGAGAGGGGAGTCTCTGGATAGCTCGTTAGAGGAGGTCGATGGCAAGGATTAAACCGTCCAATTGTGGCTATTTTATGCGTAATCTGCATTCGGAGTAACTTTTCTTAAACCCTGATAATGGCTGTTTTCCACCGATTGTTATCCGGCGATGATGATTTTCCAGGCGTTTGGCCGAATGCTTCGGTTTGGAAAAGGGGCCATGTTTCCCGCCACCGAAGTCCGGCACGGGAGCGGTTTTTCCCTGTTTTTCAATAGAAAAAGCCCGTTATTTTTTTGAAATATATAGGTATTTTTCTCCACCCGCGGCCGGCGGACAATAGCGGCCTTGGCCTGCCTGAGCTTTGAACGCCTCTTGGCATGGCGGAACGGGCGGCCTGTCCAATGCCCCCCCCGGCCTTAAGGATCAATCGTAACTGCGCCGGTCGTCGATGACCTTGCCGTCGTTGGCCAGGCTGTCTGGCCGGGCCAGTTCCACCCGGCCCTTGAGCTTGAACACCGCCTGCAGGGTTTCGGCGATGGCGTCGGCGTCGGCGTCCCCGGGCGCCTCGCAATGGAGGGTCATGATGTCCCTGCCGTCAACCTGGTCCACCACCAGCCGGGCGCGGGTGATTTCCGGGTGACGCTTGACCAGCTGGGCCACCTGGGACGGATGAACGAACATGCCCTTGACCTTGGTCGACTGGTCGGCGCGGCCCATCCAGCCCTTGAGCCGCATGTTGGTGCGCCCGCAGGGGCTGGTCCCGGCCAGCACCGCCGACAGGTCGCCGGTGGCGAACCGGATCAGCGGATAGGCGGCGTTGAAGGTGGTGACCACAACCTCGCCCACTTCGCCTTCGCTCACCGGATCGCCGGTGCCCGGACGGACGATTTCGACGATCACCCCTTCATCGACGGTCATGCCGTCCGGGTCCGGGGTTTCATAGGCGATAAGCCCCAGGTCCGCCGTGCCGTACCATTGCAGCACGTCGATGCCGTAACCGGCGATTTCATCCCGCAGCGGCGGCGGCAGGGGTTCGGCGGCGACGGAGGCTTTTTTCAAGGATGACAAATCGGCGCCCATTTCCCTTCCCTTTTCCAGGATGATCTTGAGAAACGAAGGCGTGCCGGCGTAGCCCCGGGGCCGGATGTTGGAAATGGCCAGCACCTGTTGTTCCGTCTGGCCGACGCCGGCGGGAATCACGGCGCACCCGAGCGCATGGGCGCCGGTCTCGATCATCACCCCGGCCGGGGTCAGGTGATAGGCGAAGGTATTGTGGATGATATCGCCGGCGCGAAAGCCCGCCGCGTGAAAAGCCCGGGCGGTGCGCCAGGAATCGGGCCCAAAGCCTTCCGGATCGTAAAGGGGACCGGGGGACTGGAAGATGCGGCGAAGCTTTCCCGGCGCCACCGCGGTCAGGCCGCCGAAGGGAAGGTCACCGGCCTGCAAATCGTGCAGGTCCGATTTACGGGTGACGGGAAGGCCGGCCAAGGCCTGGCGGCTATCCACCGCCGCCGGGTCGACATCGGCCAGAAGCTTGGAAAAATAAGGGGCGTTGGCCTTGGCGTGGGCGACCTGCCGGGAAAGGGCGGCGGAAAGTTCCGTTTCCCGCTGATCCGCCGAACGGGTTTCCAGGTCATCGTAATGATTGGGTTCGCCTGCCATCCGCGGCGGCCTATGCCAACCAGCGCTTGCGCCGGCGGTAGTGCTTGGTGTCCTTGAAGCTGCGCCGTTCGCCGGTGCTGGTGCCCAAATAGAATTACTTCACGTCCTCGTTTTCGCGCAGCTCGTGGGCTTCGCCGTCCATGACCACGCGGCCGTTTTCCAGGATATAGCCGTAATCGGCGACCTTGAGGGCGACGTTGGTGTTTTGCTCGGCGAGCAGGAAACTGACGCCTTCGCGTTCGTTCAGGGTAACGACGATTCCAAATATTTCCGCCACCAGTTGGGGGGCGAGGCCCATGGAGGGCTCGTCCAGCAGGATCATCTTGGGG
>JAJRSS010000108.1 GCA_024278615.1 Alphaproteobacteria bacterium | reverse complement strand
GTGGGATGAAAACAAGAACCGAAGCAACATTGCCAAGCACGGTATTGGTTTCGCTACGGCAATTCAGATTTTTGACGGTCCCACTGTTGATTGGACTGATTTCCGGGCGGATTACGGCGAAGTGCGGATCGTCAGCCTTGGCAGGGTCGAAGCCACCTTGGTGATTGTCGTAATTCACACTGACCGCGACGGCGTGACCCTAATTATCTCCGCCAGGCCCGCCAAACGCGCGGAAAGGAGGAACTATGAAGCCGAAGTATCAAAAGGAACTGACGCCCAAGGAACTCGCCGCCCTGCCGGATGAGGCCATCGACACCTCCGACATTCCGGAACTGGGCGCGGCATTCTGGGAAAACGCCCGCGTGGTGATGCCCGAGGAGCGGGGGAAAACCCAGATCACCGCCAAATTCGACGCCGACATGGTAACCTGGTTCAAGCGCCAGGGCCGGGGCTATCAGGGCCGGATGAATGCCGTGCTCCGGTCCTTCTATGAATCCCAGCGCGATTTCGAGCGATAAACGGCGGCATGCGGCGAGTTTATGTTGCGAATGCGTTTTGCGCTTTCGGTGAAAAGTTAACCGTCACGGTTACTCCATGACAGAGAAACAGTTGGAAAATTCCAGCGGGATGTTCAGGTCTTTTTTCTTGAATAAGCTGTTCCATCATAAAATACTCAAGAAGAAAGACCTGACCCTAGCGTTACATCATGATGCCTATGCTTTTAAAATGAAAAACTACTACCAATAAACATCAATAACCCAAGCCCAATCCAGATTGTTGCTGCAA
The DNA here is from genome assembly GCA_024278615.1 of Alphaproteobacteria bacterium. GTDB lineage: Bacteria > Pseudomonadota > Alphaproteobacteria > Rhodospirillales > 2-02-FULL-58-16 > JAJRSS01. The sequence goes on along the minus strand of JAJRSS010000108.1, from coordinate 2,152 downwards.
AATAGTGTAACTCTTTTTGTTTAAATCCTTCGTAAACAAGATGCACTACAAATCCCAAATACAAATTTACAATCCAAATAAACATCGCAATCGGAACTGCTGCTAATAGCGAATACAAACCCAACACCGCAGGGCTGTTCAACGCTAATTACTTGAAGGCAAATTAGGGGATTCCAATATCGGCATATTTCTGAATCCATAGGCGTGTGATTCGTTTGGAGGAGAACTCATGCCGTTGGAATTCCTGGACCTTTTATCGCAAATCCCCGATCCCCGCCGGGCCCAAGGCAAGAAGTGGCAACTTGGCCCGGTGATGTTGGCGACCATCCTTGCCATTCTGTCCGGCGCGGCATCGTATCGCAAGGTGCATGGCTTCATGGCAATCCACCGCACCCGCCTTAATGCCGCGTTTGGTTTCGGCTGGCGCGCCGCGCCCGCCTACAGCGCTGTGCGCACCATATTGCGCGGCCTCGACGGGGCAGAGGTGGAGCGGGTTTTCCGCCGCCATGCCGCCCGCTTGAACGACGGCGCGGCGGCCCAAGATGCGCCATCCCCGCCGGTGGTGGCGATAGACGGCAAAACCCTGCGGCATAGTTTCGACGCCTTCAACGACCGCAAGGCGGCCCATGTCCTAAGCGCCTTCGCCACCGATGACGCCTTGATCCTGGGGCATCTGGAGGTGAACGAGAAAAGCAACGAAATTCCCGCCGCCCAGGCCATGATCAAGGCCTTGGCCCTTCAGGGCCGGCTCTTTACCCTTGATGCCATGCACTGTCAAAAAAACCTTTCTAGCCGCCCGTGAAGCAAACTGTCATCTCCTCGTTCAGCTCAAGGGAAACCAGGCCGGCCTGCTGGCCAAGGCCAAGATGATCGCCGCCCACACGGCGCCATTGGCACACCATGAAACCCTCGACGCCAACCGCCGCGCGCGCCATGAACGCCGCCGCACCGAGGTCTTCGACGCCGTTCCCCAGCTTGGCAAAAGCCAGTGGCATGGCCTCGTCACGCGGCTTATTCGGGTCACCAGAACGACCCTGAGCCGGCGCGCCAAGGACGGCATGTGGGGCCGCCGGGAGGAAGTCTCGTTCTATCTCTGCTCCGCCGCCATCAGCGCCGAAGCCGCCGCCGAAGCCATCCGCGGACACTGGGGCATCGAGAACCGCAACCACTATGTCCGTGATGTCGCCATGCTGGAGGACGCCTGCCGCATCAGGGCAAACCCAGGCATCTTCGCCAGAGCCCGTAGCTTCGCCCTAAATATCCTCCGCGCAAATGGTGAAAACAACATCGCCGACGCCCTCTGGCGCAATGCTCTCGATATCAATCGGGTGCTCGATTATCGATTCAACTAATTAGCGTTGAACAGCCCTGCAAATTTTGGCGTAAATATAGTGACCTCGCACCATGAAGACGAACCACTTGAGGAGGCGGTTAACTATTGTATATATGCAACTGAACTAAGGGATTCGAAAAATGGCTGTATCTTGGCCATTTTGGAAGATGATTCGGTCGAAGACCGAAAGGTACTCAAGATTCTGGACTACGAATTACGGTGACATATGTGGACGGCCCCTTTTGCGCAAGGCTGGTTCCGGGTTTTGGTCTTGAATTACGGTGACAGTGCGCTAAATTTACATGCGAGCGAGCGGATTTACGTTGCGAATGGACCACGCTTTCCAGTTTGGCCGGAACCGGGGGGCGGTCAGCGGCCGCGCTCTAGATATTCTCGCCCTTCACCTTTCGGCGCAGGCGTCGGACTTCCGATCTGGCTTGCTCCAGATGCGGGTTGACCTTTAGCGCGCGTTCGTAGGCATCCAGGGCGGCGGCGTTGTCGTTCAGCCGGGAGTAGATCAAACCCAGGCCGCTCAGGGCGCCGAAATGGCGCGGCTCCAGGGCCAGGGTGTGTTCCACGTCGGCAATCGATTCCTGGTAGCGGTCTAGCAGGAAATAAACCGTGGCCCGTTTGTTCCAGCCTTCGGCGTAATCCGGGGCGATGGCCACCACGCTGTCCAGAATATCCAGGGCGCTATCCAATTTGCGCCGCGCCATGGCGGTGACCGCCCGGCCCATCAGCAATTCCAGGGTCGGGCTCTCGCTTTCCAGCCAGACGCCCCAGATCAGTTGTTCGATTACCCGGGCCTGCCGGGGACTG
>JAJRSS010000010.1 GCA_024278615.1 Alphaproteobacteria bacterium | reverse complement strand
TCGCCATCAAGCATCTCGACGACAAGGTCACCTTCCTCCTCGCAGGAAAGGCCCGAAAGGACGGTAGAGAACCCGCCTTCGGCAAAGGTTACCTGATTGGGCAAACCATTAACCGGAACATTCGCGCGCAGCGTAAACGTCCGGCCGCCCGGATCCGACGGGTTGCCCCAACGGTCCTCGCCTTTCAGGCTCAGGCGGAACGGTGATCCCGCCTTGCGTTGCGTCGGCAATATGGCTTTCCACAGCACCGGCGGGCCGGGCACGATGGAGATGGCCGGCTGTTCGGGGAGTTCGACATAATTGTAGGTTGCGAAGGCATCCACGATGACGCGGAATTCAAACGTCCCTTCGCAGAACGTCTGCAACCGGATTCCCGGGCTGCCCTGACGCCGGTCGCCAAGGCGGACGACAATCCGGTCACCCTGGCGTAGAAAACCGCGAACAACCTTGACGTAAATAGTCTTGTCCCAGGGCCGGATGTTCTGCTTGCCGTCAAAATGTATCGCCAGAACCGCCCCATTGGAGGCTTCGGCGGAAACAAAGTTGGGGGCCTGCGGGTCGGTCATCTGAGGACGCCCCATGTCACTGGCGAAGCGGTGCACCAGCTTGATGGATCCGGAATCATCAATGCCGAATTTTCCCGCCGTGTAGGTGACGACGAATTCCTGATAGGAGCCGGCCTGGAAGTCGCCCGATGGCGAAACGGTAGCCGAGCCCATCATTTCGGGCCTGTAAAGTGAATGGACCATTTTTACCTCGTAATCTGAAAACCAGCCGATGACCTTGAAAGGGGTCGCGGAGGGCGAGTCAATTGTCGAATAGCTCAAAACGTTCCGGCGAAAAACCAAGGAAAGAACCGTCGAAGCGGCATGGAGGCGGGCCGGAATATTACTCAATCCCTTTCAACCAAACGAATGCGCAAACTACATCAGCAATGCAGGGTTGGTTTCATTTTAATTCAGAAAAATTCTAGGGCCTAAGGGTCAGGCGGTCGCCGGAAACTTCGTAGGACGAAAGCCGGCTGAGGAAACTCATTCCCAACAGAGAGCCGCTCATCGGCGCGCCGTTGACCGAGGCGCGCACGTCGGTCAGATGGATGGGACCCAGCACCATCCGCCGCAGCCGTACCGGCGCGCCGCGAACCTGGCCGTTGGCGGTGGAGAACACCTGATCGAATTTCAGCGCTTCCATGTCGAAGCCCAAGCGCCTGGCGTCGGCGGGACTGAGCACCACCACCGAGGCGCCCGTGTCCACCAGCATGCGGATGGCCACGCCTTCCACCTCCACCTCGGCGACGAAATGGCCGCTGGCATCGGCGCTGAAGGTAATGGCGCCGCCGTCCACCACCCCCCGGCCGGGCACCAGTTCGCCCGCCAGCCGGTTCCACAGCGCCACCCCTTGGTGGCGGAAGGCATAGCCCAGGAACAATACCGCGCCGATGCCGGCCCAGGCGGCGGCCTGGCGCAGCACCTGGCCCGGCCGGGTGCGGCGGTGCATCAGCAGGCTGCCGCCCACCAGGGCCAACAACAGCACCGAATAGGTAAGCCGCATTTTGGCTTCTTCGCCCGCCGCCACTTCCGGGTAGCGGTTGATCAGGTAGACGATCAGGGCGAACAGCGCCGCCCCGGCGGCGGTGGCCCACAACCACAGGGGCCGGGATTTGTTTTTCGCTTCCTCATCCGGCGGCTTGCGGGACCAGGGGTCGGTCATGGCCTGTTCACCGGAAAACCCATCGGACCGATAAGTTCCCGCTACTGTATCCGGGCCGGCGGCGTGTCGTCTTCATCGTCCTGCTCCGGTTCCTGGGACGGGCCGGCCTGATGATGGGCCAGTTTCCAGGTGTTGGCTTCGAAGACGAAAACGTTGGTGGCGACCAGATAGGCCTCGCCAATGGATTCGAAGCAGATCACCACCGCCGTTTCGCCGAAAATGCGGGCGTGGGCGTTGAGACACCGAACGTCGGGCGAGACTTCCCCCGACAGGATGGCCTGCCAACCGTCCATGACATCATCGCGCCCCACCAGGGGATTCCAGCCGGGATGGACGCAGGTAACGGGCACGTCGTCCGCCCACAGGGCGTCCATGGCTTCGATATCTCCGCCGGCGAAGGCGATATAAAAGGCGTCGTTGGCGAAAAGTACGGTGGCCACATCGATCATGGACTTTCTCCGTTGGTTTACCCGATGACGGTTTCCTTGACCGCCCAAGGCGCTGTGGCGTGTCCCTCCCGCTTGATTATCTGGCGCAGGATGTCGCGGGCGTCACGGGCGATGCGGCGCGGCAAGGCGCCGAATTCCCCTTCCCGGCACAACAGGTACAAAGTGCGCGAAAGGGACGGCCCGGGCAAGGGCAATGGTGCCAGGTCCATGCCGGCGGTACGCCCGTGGATCAGGCACAACGGCGTGGTGATGGCCCAGGCGACGCCGCCCGAGACCATGGCGAACACCGGTTCCGAGCCGTCGAATTCCAGGCTTTGGGGCACTTCCAGGCCCAGCCTTCGCAGGTATTCCTCGATCTGGGCGCCGATGCGCGAACGTACCGAATAGCGGACGAAGGGATGATTGCGGGCCAGGTCTTCCAGCCGCACGTCCTTTATCGCCCGCGCCATGCGCTTGGGTAGCACCAGGACGAAAGGCTCGCGCAGCAATCGGTGGCGTTCGATGCCGCCCAGGTTTTCCATCGGATCGGTGGTGACGATGAAGTCCAGTTTGCGGTGTATCAAGTCGCCGCTCAGGTTGGGCGAGATGCCGGACCAGACGGAAAAGTGCCGGGCCTGATTCCGCAACCCCCGGATCAACGGCGGTCCCACGGTGGCGGCAAAGGAATCGATGAGCCCGATACGGGCGATGGGCAGGGTGGCGCCGGCGGCGTCGCGGATCGCCGCCTGCAGGCGTTCGGCGTCGGCCAAAAGCCGCCGGGCGCCGTTGACGAAGGCTTCGCCGGCGGGAGTGGTCAGGTAGGGCCGCTGGCCCCGGTCGATCAATGGCGCCCCAAGCTCGGTTTCCAGCCGCGTCATGATCTGGGACACCGCCGGCTGGGTCAGTCCCAGTTCCCTGGCCGCCGCCGTCATGCCGCCCGCCTCCGCCACGGCCAGAAAAACGTTCAGGGTGCGAAGGTCAAAAGCCAGGTTCAAGGCCTGGATTCCCGATCTCATGGGCGTGCGCTCCAGGGTCCGGTCGCCTGCGAGAATCATAACATATATTTATTTATTTAATAATTATTATTTATGCACTCACCGCCAGCTATCCCTTCGCTGTAGTCTGGCCGCCAGACGCCATTGGTGGAGCACGCCGTCTTGACCCGCTATTCCATTTTCAGCCTGGTGCGCAACGGGTTCGGCGGTCACCGCGACTGGCCCGAGGCCTGGCGCAGCCCGGACCCCAAGCCCGAATACGACGTGGTCATCATCGGCGGTGGCGGGCACGGGCTGGCCACCGCCTATTACCTGGCCAAGGAACACGGCGTCGCCAACGTGGCGGTGGTGGAAAAGGACTGGCTGGGCGGCGGCAACACGGGACGAAACACCACCATCGTCCGCTCCAACTACATGATCGCATCCAACGCCCACCTCTATGAAAAATCCATGAAGCTGTGGGAAGGGCTTTCCCAGGACCTGAACTACAACGTCATGTTCAGCCAGCGCGGCGTGCTCAACCTGGCCCATTCGGATCCCCAATTGGACGCCTTCGCCCGGCGGGGCAATTCCATGCGCCTGAACGGCATCGACGCCGAATTGCTGGACCGGGATCAGGTTGAGGCCATGGTGCCGTTGCTGGATTGCTCCGACGACGCCCGCTATCCCGTCATGGGCGGCCTGCTGCAACGGCGCGGCGGCACGGCGCGCCATGATGCGGTCGCCTGGGGCTATGCCCGGGGCGCCGATTCCCGGGGCGTCGATATCATCCAGCAATGCGAGGTGACCGGCATCCGGCGCGACGGCGGCCGGGTCACCGGCGTGGAAACCAGCCGTGGCTTCATCGGCGCCAAAAAGATCGGCATCGCGGTGGCTGGCCACACCGGCCACGTGGCGGCCATGGCCGGCCTGCGCCTGCCGATCGAATCCCACGTTTTGCAGGCCATGGTGTCGGAACCGGTCAAGCCGGTCCTGGATACGGTGGTCACGTCGGGCGCCGCCCACTGCTACATCAGCCAGACCGACAAGGGCGACCTGGTCTTCGGCGGCGACCTGGACGGCTGGAACACTTACGCCCAGCGGGGCAATTTCCCCATCATCGAACACGTGACGGCGGCGGTGCTGACCCTGTTCCCCGCCTTCTCCCGCCTGCGGCTGATGCGCGCCTGGGGCGGGGTCGTGGACATGACCATGGACGGCAGCCCGATCATCGCCAAGCTGCCGGTGGAGGGCCTGTTCCTCAACGGCGGCTGGTGTTACGGCGGCTTCAAGGCCACTCCCGGGTCCGGCTGGGTGTTCGCCCACACCATCGCGCAAAACAGGCCCCATGACCTGAATGCCGCCTTCACCCTGGAACGCTTCGGCCAGGGCCGCACCATCGACGAGAAAGGCGCCGGCCCCGTGCCGGGCGCCCATTAGGGCCAACGACGGGAAACGGACCATGCATCTGATCAAATGTCCCTGGTGCGGTGAGCGGGCCGAGATGGAATTCACCTACGGCGGCGACGGCACGCTGACCCGCCCCGCCGACCCGGAAGCCGCCAGCGACGCGGAATGGACCGATTACGTTTATTTCCGCGATAATCCCCGGGGACCCCATGAGGAGTTGTGGCAGCACGCCTCGGGCTGCCGCCGCTGGATCAAGGTGCGGCGCAACACCCTGACCCATGAAATCCTCGCCACCGGTCCGGCGGACCGGCCTTTGGAAGGGAACGCATCGTGACCGGCCAGCCCTTCCGCATCGCCGAGGGCGGGCGTATCGATCGCGCCAAGCCCCTGACCTTCACCTTCGACGGCAGGGCCTATCAGGGTTTCCAGGGTGACACCCTGGCCTCGGCGCTGCTGGCCAACGGGGTGCGGGTGGTCGGCCGGTCCTTCAAGTACCACCGCCCGCGGGGCATTGTCACCGCCGGTTCGGAAGAACCCAACGCCCTGGTCCAGCTTCGCGCCGGCGGCCGCACCGAGCCCAATACCCGGGCCACCTGCATCGAGTTGTTTGACGGGCTGAGCGCCGAAAGCCAGAACCGCTGGCCCAGCGTCGATTTCGACCTCCATGCCCTGACCGGGCTTTTCAGCCGCTTCATGCCGTCGGGCTTTTACTACAAGACCTTCAAGTGGCCGGCGTGGATGTGGATGACTTACGAAAAATTCATCCGCCACGCCGCCGGCATGGGCAGGTCGCCGACCGTGGCCGACCCGGACCGCTACGACCACCGCTACGGCCACTGCGACGTGCTGATCGCCGGCGCCGGGCCGGCCGGACTGGCGGCGGCGCTGGCGGCGGGCCGTACCGGGGCCAGGGTGATCGTCGCCGACGAACGGTGCGAGCCGGGCGGCAGCCTGCTGGACCATGCCGCCACCCAGGGCGGCCCATCGGCTCCCTCGGCGGCGGCGGACTGGATCGCCCAATCCGTGGCCGAACTGGAAGCCATGCCCGAGGTCACCCTGCTCCGCCGCTGCACCGTGTTCGGCTATTACGATCACAACATGCTGGGCCTTTTGGAACAGGTGGCCGACCACCAATCCCAATCTCAATCCAAGGCCGATCCCTTCCAGCCCCGCCAGCGGTTGTGGCAGGTGCGCGCCAAACAGGTGGTGCTGGCCACCGGCGCCATCGAACGGCCCATCGTCTTCGCCGGCAACGACAGGCCCGGCGTCATGCTGGCCGCCGCCGCCCGGGCCTATGTCAACCGTTACGGCGTCCGCCCGGGAAACCGCGCCGTGGTCTTCACCAACAACGACAGCGCCTACGAGGCCGCCCTCGACCTGGCGGCGGCGGGGGTCGCCGTGGCCGCCATCGTCGATTGCCGGGCCGAAGGCGGGGCGCTGACCGAAACCGCGCGGGCCCAGGGCATGGATTGCCTGACCGGATACGCCGTGGTCGCGGCGAAGGGCGGCAAACGGGTCACCGGCGTCACTGTCATGGCCTTGGCTGAAGACGGCGACGCCGGCGGCAAGGTGACCGGCGGCCGCCGCGCCATCGCCTGCGACCTGGTGTGCGTGTCGGGCGGCTGGAACCCCACCGTGCACCTGCATTCCCAGTCCCGGGGCAAGGTCAGGTTCGATGACGCCATCGCCGCCTTCGTCCCCGGCGAAAGCTTCCAGGCCGAACGCTCCGCCGGGGCGGCCCGGGGAACCTTCGCCACCGCCGCCTGCCGGGCCGAAGGCGCCGCCGCCGGCGGCGAAGCGGCGCGGCTGGCGGGATTCGGCGACACCCCGCCGCCGGCACCGTCCGGTGACGAACCCCGTCAGGCCGCCCTGGCGCCGGCTGGCGCCCCCTTGTGGTCCGTGCCCCAGGCGCCGGGCGGTCACGGCAAGCGCTTCGTCGATCAGCAACACGACGTTACCGCCGAAGACGTGGCCCTGGCGGTGCGCGAGGGCTACCACTCGGTGGAGCACCTGAAGCGCTACACGACGCTCGGCATGGCCACCGACCAGGGCCGCACCAGCAACGTCATCGGGCTGGCCATCCTGGCCCAACTGCTGGGCAAGGACATCGCCGCCGTCGGCGCCACCACCTTCCGCCCGCCCTATACGCCGGTCTGCCTGGGCGCCATCACCGGCCGCGAGACGGGCCGGCATTTCGCTCCCACCCGCCGTTCGGCCATGCACCCCTGGCATCAGGCGCGGGGCGCCCGGTTCGTCGCCGCCGGCATGTGGCTCAGGCCCCAGTTCTACGCCCGGCCGAATGAGGCGATGATGGACGCCATCCACCGCGAGGCAAAACACGTTCGCCAACATGTGGGCATGGTCGATGTCTCGACGCTCGGCAAGATCGATATCCAGGGCCCGGACGCCGCCGAATTCCTCAACCGGGTTTACATCAACGGCTTCAAGAAACTGGAAACCGGCAGGTGCCGCTATGGCGTCATGCTGCGCGAAGACGGGCTGGTGTTCGACGACGGCACGGTCACCCGGCTGTCGGAAAACCGCTACCTGATGACCACCACCACCGCCCACGCCGGCCCGGTCATGGCCCACCTGGAATACCATTTGCAAGTGACCTGGCCGGAACTGAAGGTCCACGTGGTCTCGGTCACCGAGGAATGGTCGGCCATCGCCATCGCCGGGCCGCACAGCCGCGCCGTGCTGGAGCGGGTGGCCGGCGGCATCGATATGAGCAACCGGGCCTTCCCCTTCATGGGCTTTCGCCAGGGCGCGGTGGCCGGCGTTCCCGGCCGCGTCTTCCGCATATCGTTTTCCGGCGAGCTGGCCTACGAAATCAACGTGCCGGCCGATCACGGCCTATTCGTGTGGGAAGCGATGATGGAAGCCGGCGGCGCCTTCGATATCATCCCCTACGGCACCGAGGCGATGTCCATCCTGAGGACCGAGAAAGGCCACGTCGTCGGCGGCGAGATCGACGGCCGCACGTCGGCCGACGACCTGGGCTTCGGCCGCATGATGAGCCAGGCCAAGGACTTCATCGGCAAGCATTCGGCCCGGCGGCCGGGGCTGGTGGACGGCCACCGCCAGCAACTGGTCGGCCTGACCCCCACCGACCGCAAGACCCGCATCCCCAGAGGGGCGCGGATCGTCGCCGAACCCATCGGCCAGGTGCCTAAATCGGGCGCCGCGACACCGGTCGGGATGATCGGCGCCGTCACGTCCCAATGTTACAGCCCCAACCTGGACACCCCCATCGCCCTGGCCTTGGTCGAACGGGGCCGAGACCGGCATGGCGAAATCCTGTACGCCGCCTCGCCGGTGGCCGGTATTACCGTGCCGGTGACCGTCCGCGACCCGGTGTTCATCGACCCGCAAGGAGAACGGCTGCGTGGTTGAAGTTTTACCCAGACGCTCCGCCCTTGAAGGGGCGCTCGAAGCCGGGACCTTCGGCGCCGGGGGAACTCCCGGCTTGACGCTTTCCGAACGGCGGCGGCTGGCCATCGTGCACGTGGCCGGCGACGCCGGTGACCCGGCGTTCACCGATGCGGTCCGCGGCCGGACGGGCCTGGACCTTCCCATCGAAGCCAACACCACGGCGGCGGGCAACGGCCGCACCATCCTGTGGCTGGCGCCGAATCGCTGGCTGGTGGTTTGCGACGGCGAAGAGTCCGCCGCCCTGGAGACCGGCCTGCGCGACGCCCTGGGGTCGACCTTCGCCGCCGTCAACGACGTCAGCCAGGGGCGCACGGTGATCCGCGTCGCCGGCGCCCGGGCCCCGGACCTGCTGGCCAAGGGCTGCCCGCTCGACCTTCACGCCCGGGCGTTCCCCACCGGCGCCTGCGGCCAGAGCAGCCTGGCCAAGATCAACGTGCTGGTCCATTCGGTGGACAGGGGGGCGGACGGCGGGACTGATGCCCCGATCCTGGACGTTTACGTCGCCCGGGGCTTCGCCCTTTCCCTTTGGGAGTTCCTGACCGACGGCGCCGGCGAATTCGGCTATACCATTTCCCCCATGCCATAATCACGGCGTCGCAATGATCCCGGTTCCGGGGGAAGGCGTATTGACGGCGATTAACCTCCCACTTCCGAGCGGAAGACTTCGTACTTGCCGCTGGCGGCGCGGGCGATCTCGTCCACGTAGACAAACTGGAACCGGAAAGGATGGCCGAAACTACGGCAATAGTATTCGCGGAGTTGCCGTTCCTCCGCCGCCTTCAGGGGCCGTTCCACCACCAGTTTCATTTCGATCATTTCCAGGGTTTTCTGGATCATCTGGTACTGGCGGATGGGCAGGTTGAAAATCACCGAGTCGGAATCCAGTACCGGAAAAATCTTTTCCCCGGTCGGCAGGACCACCAGGTTGCGTTCCCGCCCGGCGATGCGCCTGAGCACCGGCAGCCCCCGGCCGCAGGGACAGGCCGGCCCCAGTTCGCCGTAATCGCCGAGGTCATAACGGATCAGCGGCGTGGCGAAGTTGTGAAGGGCGGTTACCACCACCCGGCCCAATTTCCCGGGCGGACAAGGCCGGCCCTCGTCGTCCAGCACCTCGAGCAGAACCTTTTCCGATTGGACATGATTCCAGGGATGGTCCGGACACTGAACCGCCAGGATGCCGAATTCCTCCGAGCTGTAATTGTCGGAGACGGGAACGCCCCACGCATGGCGGCACTGGCGGCGAAGTTCGTCGCCGAGCACTTCGCTGACGGTTCGCACTTCCCGCAGCCGCCCCGGCTTGACCCCCAACTCCCGCGACCGGCGGATCAATTCCCCCAGGGCATAGGGACGGCATTGCAGATAGTGGGGGTCTTCCCTGATCACCATGTCGAACAGGTCGTTGGGGGGAAGGGTCTGGTTGAACGCCATGCTTGGGCCGGTGGGATATCCCAGGACCCAGCTTTCACCCTTTTGAACGTCGATATTGGATTTAAGCCCCTTGATGATGATGTTCTTGCCGGTGAAGTCCCGCCGGTGCCAAAGGTGATAGCGCAGGGATACCGCCGTGTTCATCATGCCCGCCACATCGGTGGTCCTGACGTGCACCGGCTCGCCCGTCGAACCGGAGGTGCGCATCCTGTGGATACCCCCATGTTCCGGTGGCGGCGCGCGGCTGAAAAGCCCTTCCCCCACATCCTGGATGTCGGCCCGCTTGAGAACGGGCACCCGGCGGAAAGCATCCAGGGTCAATGATCCCGGCGCCAGGCCGGTGATGGTATCCAGGCGGCCGGCGTAGAATGGCGCCGTCCGTCTGGCGAATTCACCCAGCAGGCGGATTTGTTCCAACTGCCGGGCCAACAGCCTTTCTTCCGGCCACCACTGGGTCTGTTGCAATTGAAACACCATCGCCTGCGTCTGGGCGACGCGGCCCGATGGAAACGGGGGCCACCAGGTACCTCCCAGAGAAGGAGAAACGGGTGCCGGACGCGCCCTGTTCCTGGCGGCCCGCGTGCCCGTGGTTTTCCTTTTTTTGCTTTTGGCCATGAACCCGAATGTTGTCTCTCTGCCTGGTGGAGATTCTCCAACCGCGACAGCCGAGTATGCCACAGGCGATTGCGCCCGGTAAAAAAATAGCCGCACAGGCCTTTACACGGGGGCGCTCTCCTTAGCCCGAAAGATTCACGAAAAGGTACCGCCAAACCCCTATAATGCGTTATGATTCAATTGCTTAGATTGATTAAACGCGGAGGATTTGGCGGTGACGGATTGTAGCTCTTTGAACCTTGAGTTTCCAGCCTGCCGCAAGC
>JAJRSS010000107.1 GCA_024278615.1 Alphaproteobacteria bacterium | reverse complement strand
CTGTTGGAGCCGGGCAATGCCGTATACCTAAGGGCCAGCGCCACTTTCGAGGGCGCCCAGGTCCGCTTTACCGTGCACTCGGTGGAACCCTTGGACCAGGTGGCGTCCAAATCGGGCCACCGGGTCCTGGTGATCGCAGGAAAAGGAAACCCTGCTCCCGCCCTGAAACGGGCCCTCAACCGCAAGGGCAAGGGCCTGGTCCGGGTCGCCTTGCCCCTGGGCGGCGGAATGGAAGCGGTGATCGACCTCAAGGACCACTACGCCGTCACCCCCGATGTGATCCGCGACCTGACCGAATCACCCCAAATAATCCGGGTGATCGACATCTGATTGCCTGAATTCGAGGGGGCGGCCAATGAGGGGGCGGGACGTTAAAACCAGGAAAATATGGAAAAAACCAATAAATTCAGCATCCTACCCTTCTTCTCCTGAAACGCCGCCGTACCGTTTCGGCGCCGGTCCCGCTGGCGCCATCGAAGGCAGGGTATGGGAGCGAAGAAAGGGGGGCAATCGCAAGGCTTTCGTCCCCGCCTGATATTCCCGCCTTGTCTTTTCACCTGGCGGACTTACCGGCAATGGAGGGCTTGCATTCCGCCGCCCGGAAGGGTACTAACCACCCCGATTGCGCGGGGCAATGGCGCTCCGTGACACCACACGTGGGCTTGCGGCCCCCGGCGCAAATTCGCCGGATCGGCTGTTCCGGTGTCTCTTCCCCAGGCAAAAATCATGGGGAAACGGCCACGCCCACGGAGGGATAACCGGAAAAGGAATAGGAAACATGGCGCTGCCCGCCTTTACCATGCGCCAGCTTTTGGAAGCTGGCGTTCATTTCGGCCACAGTACCCGCCGTTGGAACCCCAAGATGGCCCCCTACCTGTTCGGGGTCCGCAACGGCATTCACATCATCGACCTGCAACAGACCGTGCCCATGCTGTACCGGGCCATGAACGCCGTTCGCGATGTGGTCGCCGGAGGTGGCCGGGTGCTGTTTGTCGGCACCAAGCGCCAAGCCAGCGATAAGGTCGCCGAAGCGGCCAAGCGCTGCGGTCAGTACTTCCTTAATCACCGCTGGCTGGGCGGTACCATGACCAACTGGCAGACCATTTCCAAATCCATAAAGCACCTGCGGGATCTGGACGAAAAGCTGGCCTCCGATGAGAGCATGGGCCTGACCAAGAAGGAATTGCTGCGCTTGACCCGGCAGCGGGACAAGCTGGAGCGGGCCCTGGGCGGAATCAAGGAAATGGGTGGTCTGCCGGACATCCTGATCGTGATCGATTCCAACAAGGAGGCCATTGCCATTGCCGAGGCCAACAAGATCGGTATCCCGGTGGTCGGAGTTCTCGATTCAAACAGTGACCCCAAGGGCATCGACTACCCCATTCCCGGCAATGACGACGCCATCCGCGCCATCAACCTCTATTGCGACCTGATGGCGGCGACGGTGATCGACGGCATCCAGGCGGAAATGACCGCCTCCGGCGTCGACTTGGGCGGGACGGCGGAAGCACCACAGGAGAATCTGCCGGTTGATACGGTTGAAAAGGAACCGGAACCGCGAAAAGAAGCGGCGGCGGCTGACGCTCCGCCAATGGAATCCGCACCACCGGAACCGCAAAAGGAAGCAGCCGCGGCCGATGCTCCAGCGAAGGAAACGCCTCCGGCGGCCGAGGCGGGTCAACCCCCCGTAGTGGTATAGCTTTCATTGTATAATCGTTTTTTATCAATGGAATAACACAATATTTTAGTAAAGAGGTTTAATATGGCGGGAATCACTGCGGCCCTGGTGAAGGAGTTGCGCGAACTTACCGGCGCCGGCATGATGGATTGCAAGAAGGCGCTGACCGAAAATAACGGCGATATGGAACCCGCCGTTGACTGGCTGAGAAAAAATGGCTTGGCGGCGGCGGCCAAGAAAGCCGGCAGGGCCGCTGCCGAGGGACTGGTCGGTGTGGCCGTCAGCGGCGGCACGGGGGCGGTGGTCGAGGTCAATGCCGAGACCGATTTTGTCGCCCGAAACGGCAGCTTCCAGGAATATGTCGCCAAGGTCACGGGCATTGCTCTCGCCGATCCCGCCACCGGCGGCGACGTCGAGGCTTTGAAAGCGGCAGCTTATCCCGGCGAAAGCCGGACGGTCGATGAGCAATTGACCCACATGGTGTCCACCATCGGCGAAAACATGAACCTTCGCCGGTCGGCGGTTGTGAAGGTGGAAAAGGGCGTTGTCGTTTCGTACATGCACAATGCCCTGGTTCCCGGACTGGGCAAGATCGGTGTTCTGGTGGGTTTGCAATCGGCGGCGGACCCGGACAAGCTGGAAAACCTGGGCCGGCAACTGGCCATGCACGTGGCCGCCGCGAATCCTATTGCTTTGTCCCGGGACGGTGTTGACGCCAAGGACCTGCAGCGGGAACGGGACGTGCTTTCCGAGCAGGCGAGGGCATCCGGCAAGCCCGACGAGATTATTGCGAAAATGGTGGAAGGCAGGCTGCGTAAATACTACGAGGAAGTCTGCCTTCTGGAACAGACCTTCGTCATCGACAATGAAACCAAGATCGAGAATGTGCTTGAGAACGCCGGTAAGGAGTTAGGCTCGCCTGTTTCAATTTCTTCGTTTGTTCGCTTAGCCCTAGGGGAAGGTGTTGAGAAAAAAGAAGAAGATTTCGCGGCTGAAGTCGCAGCCGTGGCGGGTGCCTGAGGGGCAAAAATAGGGCGAACCAGCCCGATACCCATGGGAGCGCTATGGTTTTTAGCCCCGCCGCCATGGGGTAGGGTCGGGCCCCTGGGGGCCGCCGGCCCGAAAAAAAGGAAACGGACTGAATCATGCCGCCTGAATCCAAGTCGCCCAAATCCAAGTATCAGCGCGTATTGCTGAAATTGTCGGGCGAGGGATTGATGGGTGAACTGGATTTCGGCCTTGATGCCCCGACCATGGAGCGCATCGCCGACGACATTGCCGCCGTCCATCAGATGGGTGTACAGATTTGCCTGGTAATCGGAGCCGGCAACATCTTTCGCGGCGTATCCGCCGCCGCCAGTATCGAACGCACCAGCGCCGACTATATGGGCATGCTGGCGACGGTGATGAATGCCATGGCCATGCAAAGCGTCCTGGAAAAGAAGGGGCTTAACACCCGGGTTCTATCGGCCATCCCCATGCCCACCGTATGCGAACCCTACGTGCGGCGGCGGGCGGTCCGCCACATGGAAAAGGGCCGGGTAGTTATTTTCGCCGCCGGCACGGGCAACCCCTATTTTACCACCGACACCGCGGCCGCCCTACGGGCGGTTGAAATGAATTGCAACGTGTTGCTGAAGGGGACCCAGGTGGATGGCGTATACAGCGCCGACCCGAAAGTCGATGCGAATGCGGGACGGTTCGAGAACCTCAGCTTCCAGGACGTGTTATCCAAGAACCTCAGGGTCATGGACACGGCGGCCGTCGCCTTGGCTCGGGACAACAGTGTTCCTATTTTAGTCTTTTCCATTCACAACCCGGGAGCCCTCGCCAAGGTGATCACCGGCGTAGGAACATTTACCACTATCAGTTAGGGGGGGCACAGTGAACGCACCGGACATAAAATCCCTGAAGGCGGACATCGAACGGCGGATGCAGGGCGCCGTTGACGTTTTACACCAGGAATTCGGCGGTTTGCGGACCGGACGCGCCGCCGCCAGCCTGCTGGAACCGGTCACCGTGAACGCTTACGGGTCTGAAATGCCATTATCCCAAGTGGGGACCATCGGCGTTCCGGAACCACGCCTGCTGACGGTTCAGGTGTGGGACAAAAGCCAGGTCAAGGCGGTGGAGAAGGCGATCCTGGATTCCGGGCTGGGTCTTAATCCGTCTTCGGACGGCCAAATGGTCAGGGTGCCCATACCCCAGTTGACCGAGGAGCGCCGGGTTGAACTGACCAAGATTGCCGGCAAATATGCGGAAGATGCCCGCGTCGCCGTGCGCAACATCCGCCGTCACGCCATGGACGACTTGAAAAGGGCGGAAAAAGACCATGAAATCTCCAAGGACCTGCACCATGATTTGGCTAAGGAAGTGCAGGTCCTGACCGACGAGTACGTGAAGAAGATCGACGAGTCCCTGGCCAACAAGGACAAAGAGATCATGCAGGTATAGAAGCGATGAAAGCCGTTTCACTGCAAAAGGATTCCCTGCCACCGCCGCCCGACCATGTGGCCATCATCATGGACGGGAATGGACGCTGGGCCAGGGCCCGAGGCCTGCCCAGGGTAGCCGGGCACCGGCGCGGCGCGGAATCGGTCCGCACTGTCATTAAATGTGCCGCTGAATGGAAAATCCGCTATCTGACCCTGTTCGGCTTTTCATCGGAGAACTGGCAGCGGCCAGCGGACGAGGTCAGCGACCTCATGGGCTTGCTGCGCTACTACCTGGAAAGCGAGATAGAGGCCATTCACAAAGAAGGGGTCCGGTTATCGATCATCGGCGATCGTGAACGTCTGGCGCCGGACATCATCAGCCTGATCGAAAAGGCCGAGGAACGCACTGCCGGCAATACCCGCCTGACCCTGACGATTGCCCTCAGTTATGGTGGCCGGGCGTAAATTACCGCCGCCGTCCGGCAGGTTGCCCGGGAAGTGGCGGCGAACCGCCTGGCGCCGGAAGACATCAATGAACATGAAATTCAGCGCCACCTGTATACCGCCGGATTGCCGGACCCGGACCTCCTGATCCGCACCAGCGGTGAAATGCGTATCAGCAATTTCCTCCTTTGGCAGTTGGCCTATGCGGAGTTCGTCTTCGTCGATACCCTGTGGCCTGATTTCAACGAGGAGGATTTTGAATCCGCGATTACCGAATACCGTTGCCGGGAAAGGCGCTACGGCGCGACCGGTGACTAAAGCGCCGGCGAAAAGCGGTCTGGGTTTGCGGGTGTTGTCGGCCCTGGTGCTGGCTCCGGTGGTTCTGGCGGTCACTCACTTCGGCGGTCCTTATTTTGAGATCATGGTCGGCGCCGGCGCCGGTATCCTTGCCTGGGAGTTGATTAGGGCCAGCGCCGGCCACTCCCGGCGGGTCCTGTGGCTGGTTTTCGGATTGGCCTATATCGCCCTCGCCAGCCTGTCCCTGGTCTGGGTGCGATTTGACGGGCAGTTCGGCAGGGAGGCCGCCTTCGGCCTGTTTGCCGTGGTTTGGGCTTCGGATACGGGAGCCTATGTCTTCGGGCGAATCATCGGCGGGCCCAAAATGGCGCCGGTATTGAGCCCGAAAAAGACCTGGGCCGGCTTGATCGGCGGTGTTTCGTGTGCCGCCGCCGCCGCCGCGGTAATGGCCATATGGGCCGGTTTGGAGCAGATTACGGGGCCTGCCTTGGCCGGTGGGATCCTCGGCGCCGTCGCCCAAGCAGGCGATCTGTTGGAGTCTTGGGCAAAACGGTGCTTTGGAGTTAAGGATTCCGGGGATATTATCCCTGGTCATGGCGGACTTTTCGACCGAGCGGACGGGCTGCTAGCCGCCGCCCTCGCCGGCGCGGTGATTTTGTTGGCCGATAACTATGGTGTGTATTGATGGTGGTCGCTCAGACCAATTCCAGTATCAGGTTAGACCCCGCTTCGGAAACAGCGCCGCGCAACGTCACAATTCTGGGATCGACCGGATCGGTGGGCTGCAACACAATCGATCTGATCAATCGCCAACCCGATAATTTTACCGTCGAGGCCCTGACCGCCAACCGCAACGTGGACGGGCTGGCTGAACAGGCACGGCACCTCCGGCCGAAGGTGGCGGTGGTCGCCGATGCGGACTGTTACAAGGACCTCAAGGAGGCGCTGTCCGGTACCGGCGTCGAACCCGCCGCCGGCGCCGAGGCGTTGGTCGAAGCCGCCGGCCGGCCGGCGGACTGGGTGATGGCGTCCATCGTCGGCGTTGCCGGCCTGGCGCCTACCCTGACGGCGGTCAGGCGGGGGGCGATCATTGGTTTGGCCAACAAGGAATGCCTCGTTTCCGCCGGTAAAGTGATGACCGCCGAGGTCGCCCGTTGTGGCGCGACCCTGCTGCCGGTGGATTCCGAACACAGCGCTATTTTCCAGGTTTTTGACTTTGAAAACCCGGACAAGGTGTCGCGGATTATTCTTACCGCTTCCGGCGGGCCGTTCCGTAAAATGAGCCTCGATGACATGGCGGCGGTGACACGCGAACAGGCCGTGGCCCATCCCAATTGGGACATGGGGGCCAAAATCTCCATCGATTCCGCGACCATGATGAACAAAGGCCTCGAACTGATCGAGGCCTTTCATCTGTTCCCGGTGATTGAGGAACAGATTGAAATCCTGGTCCATCCCCAGTCCGTGGTGCACAGCATGGTGGACTACGTGGACGGCTCGGTGCTGGCCCAGATGGGCACTCCGGATATGCGGACTCCCATCGCCTACGCCCTGGGCTGGCCCAGCCGCATGGCGGCTCCGTCGACGCGGCTGGCCCTGGAAAAAATTGGCGAACTGACCTTCGAAGCCCCCGATACCGGTCGTTTTCCGGCCCTGCGCCTGGCCCGGGAAGCCCTCAAGGCGGGTGGTGGAGCGCCGACGGTGCTCAATGCAGCCAACGAAGTCGCGGTAAAGAGTTTCCTGGGGGGGCGTATCGGATTTCTGGATATCGCGAGAATCGTCGAAAAAACCCTTAATTCCGCGCCCTTGGCGAAGTTGGATACACTGGATGACGTGGTGGAAATCGATTTTTCCGCCCGCGAAATCGCGAATGGTCTGATATAACAAGGACAGGTGGCGGCCTGGCCGACCACAATTCCGCCACAAAACAGAAATAAACCGAATTCAAATCAAATAATGAACACCACATCCTGGGCATCAAAATCATGAGTATATTCAGTAGTTTATGGGAATTTATTGCTAATTTCCCGATCTTGCTTTGGGATACGATCATCCCGTTCCTTTTCATCCTCACCGTGTTGATCTTTGCTCATGAGATGGGCCACTACCTGATCGCCCGGCGAAACAAGGTCAGGGTTGAGGTTTTTTCCATTGGGTTCGGCAAGGAAATCTTCGGCTGGACGGACCGGGTGGGCACCCGCTGGAAGATCAGTGCACTGCCGCTGGGCGGTTACGTCAAGATGTTCGGTGAAAATGATCCCGTGGGCGGCGACGATAAGAAGATGCTGACCCCGGAGGAAAAAGCGGTTTCCTTTCCCCACAAGCGGTTGGGCCAGCGTACCGCCATCGTCGCCGCGGGTCCGATCGCCAATATCCTGTTCGCCATCGTTTTACTGGCCGGGTTGTTCAATATTGCCGGTATTCCGGAGCCTTACGCCGGCATCGGGGTTGTGCAGCCGGAAAGTGCCGCCGACAAGGCGGGAATGACAGCCGGCGACCGCATCGTCGCCATTGATGGCCGCGAAATCACCTGGTTCAAGGAACTGCGCGACATGATCCGGGCGAGGCCCGGGACGAGGACCGAAATCGTCGTTCTCCGGGATGGAGAGCGCATACCCCTGACGGCCATTCCCACACCGAAAAAGGAAACCGGCGAAGATGGCCAGGAAATGGAAGTGGGCCTGCTTGGCGTGGCCCAGGATCCGGCCCAATTCGGTTATGAACGCCGCGACCCGCTGTCCGCAACCTGGCGGGCGGTGGAAATATCTTACAACATGACCACCATGGTCCTGTCGGCGGTTGGCGAAATCGTCACCGGCAAACGGGATACCAAGGAACTGGGAGGGCCAATCCGAATTGCCCAGATGTCCGGGCAGGTCGCCCAGGGAAGTATCGACAACCTGATATTTTTTGTTGCCATGTTGTCCATTAACCTGGGTCTTATTAACCTTTTCCCCATTCCCTTGCTGGATGGGGGGCATTTGTTCTTCTATTTGGCGGAAGCCATCCGCGGGCGTCCCCTCGGGCCGCGGGCTCAGGAATATGGTTTCCGATTCGGGCTGGTTCTGTTAGTTTTTCTTATGATTTTCGTGACCTGGAATGATTTGGTGAATTTCTAGGCCTTCGGACTTCTGAGGTAAGTAACAAAATCAACCTGAACCCTGTCAGGGGGGTCCGTGCGCCGACTTCTCCATGCCTTGCTCTTTTGTGGCGTTTTAGTGGCACTAGGGTGGATGCCTTTAGAGGCGTCAGCCCAGTCCGGCGGCTTGGTGCGCGAGATCATCGTCGAGGGCCAGCAGCGCATCGAACCGGGAACAATCCGCTCTTACCTGTTGATCCAGGAGGGCGACCCGTTCAGTCCCAGCCGTATCGACCGCTCCCTAAAGAGCCTGTTCGCCACCGGCTTGTTCGCCGACGTGTCCATGAATCGTAAGGGTGATGACCTGATCGTTAACGTGGTCGAAAACCCAGTCATCAACCGCATTGCTTTCGAAGGCAATCAGCGGATCGAAAATGAAGTGCTGGAAAGTGAGGTCGTTCTGCGCCCGCGCATCATCTTCACCCGGGCCAAAGTGCAAAACGACGTCAAGCGCATCCTGACCCTGTACCGCCGCAGTGGGCGGTTTGCCGCCACGGTAGAACCCAAGGTGATCGAGCTTCCGCAAAACCGGGTCGATTTGGTATTCGAAATCAGCGAAGGCAAGCTGACGTCGGTGCGCAATATCCGTTTCGTGGGCAATAAACAATTCGACGATTCCCGCTTGCGGGACATCATCCGCACCAAGGAAACCCGCTGGTACCGGTTCCTTTCCGGCGACGATACTTATGATCCGGACCGGCTCACCTTTGACAGGGAATTGTTACGCCGATTCTACCTCAGCAAAGGATATGCGGATTTAAAGGTTGTTTCGGCGGTTGCCGAACTGACTCCCAATCGGGAAGACTTTTTCATTACTTTTACCGTCGAAGAAGGCGCCCGCTACCGCTTCGGTGAAATTGGAATTGAGGCCAATCTGCGGGGCCTGGATTCAGAATCGGTCCGTCAAACCTTGGAAATCGAGGAAGGGAAGTGGTTCGATTCCTCCAAGCTGGATAAAACCATCGATGACCTGACGGAAACGGTGGGCACCCTTGGTTATGCGTTTGTCGAAATCCGGCCGAGGATAGACAGGAACCGCGAAACTCGCAGGATCAATGTGGTTTTCGAGATAGGCGAAGGCCAGAGAGTGTTCGTTGAACGCATCGATATCACCGGTAACGTACGCACCGTTGATGACGTGATCCGGCGCGAATTTCGTTTGGTGGAAGGGGACGCCTACAATTCGGCGAAACTGCGGCGATCAAGAAGCAGAATTCAGAACCTCGATTTCTTTGAAAAAGTGGAAGTGGAGCGCATACCGGGCAGCACACCCGACAAAACCGTTATCAAAGTGGATGTGGTGGAAAAATCGACAGGCTCCTTTAAATTTGGCGCCGGGTTTTCAACCACCAATGGCGTATTGGCGGATTTCGAAATTCGCGAACGCAATTTGTTGGGCCGGGGACGGGACCTGAAATTGAACCTGTTGTTGGCGGCTCTTCGTAGTCAAATCGATCTCGCCTATACCGAACCTTACTTCCTTGACCGGGACATCAACGCCGGATTCAACGTGTTCCGTACCTCTACGGACCTACAGGATTCAAGTTCCTTCGATAAGGATTCAACCGGGGGCTCGCTGCACATGGGCTACCCGATAACCGAAAACCTAAGCCAGAGCTGGCGGTATAGTGCGAGTGTGACCGAAGTCTCGAATGTGGACTCTAGCGCCTCTTCCTTCATCCGCGCGGCCGAGGGGGAACGGTCCCTTTCCCAAATTTCCCACACCCTGACTTACGACAAGCGGGACAGCCGCGTTGAACCGGGCGAGGGTTATATCCTCCGCATGACCAATGACATTGCTGGTTTAGGTGGAAGCAGCAAATATGTGCGCTACCGTCTGGATGGCGCCAAATACTATACTGTGACCGACGATTGGGTGGTCACCTTGTCGGCCGGTGGCGGGCAGATCATTGGCCTTGGCCAGGACGTTAATTTGTTGGACCGCTTCTTTACCGGCGGAGACGACTTGCGCGGCTTCGCCAATGCGGGTATTGGGCCCCGTGACAACGCCAGCGATGATGCCCTGGGCGGTGAATGGACATATGTGGCGTCGGCCGAGTTGACCTTTCCCTTGGGTATGCCCACGGAATTGCCGGTCAAGGGCAAGGTATTCACGGATTTGGGAAGTACCGGTAAAATTGAACCTTCTTCCGCAGCGGTGAATGATACGGCGAGCCTGAGAATGACTGTTGGTGCGGGCTTGATCTGGGCCTCGCCCTTCGGCCCCATTGGCATCGACGTCGGATTTCCAGTTCTTAAAGAGGATTTCGATGTCGTTGAAACTATTCGTGTCAATTTCGGAGCCCGGTTCTAAACTTGCGGCGGAATGAGCTCCAGCGACCAGACAGCCTTGCAGGAAAATCTTGTCACGGCCCAGACCGACACATCTCTACCAGACCGACACATCTCTAGGAGTAAATCTTGAAACGTTTATGCCAATTGGCCGCTTGCACATTATTTGTCACGGCTCTTTTTATCACTCCTTCCCAAGCCCAGGAAAAGACCATACAGATCACGGCCAGGGTTGCCGTAATCGATATCAGGAAAATTCAGGGAACCGCATCGGTTTACAAGGATATTCGAACTCAGATCATCGGTTATCGAGACGCATTCCGGGTCGACATTCAAAATGAAGAAAAGGAACTTAGAAAGGCCAGCCAGGAACTGGCCCGGCAGCGCAGTATCCTGAGCCCGGAAGCTTTCGCCGAAGAGCGAAAAGCCTACGATCAGCGTCTGGCGGAGGTTCAACGCAAATTGCAGAATCGCAAAAAAGCCCTGGATAAGGTCAAGAATGATGCCTTGAGAGTGGTGCAATCGACCCTCAACGAAATAGTCGGCGAGGTGGCCAGGAAGAACAACCTCATATTAATCCTGAGCAGTGAGCAGGTTGTTTATGCTCTCACACAGTTGGATATAACGGATATTGTCGTGAAGAAGGTGGACGCCAAGTTACCGAAACTCAAGGTCGCGTCACCCGGTAAGTAGTAGATGCCCGATCGACGTTTTTATTCACCTGCCGGGCCACTGACCCTTAGGGCGTTGGCGGCTGTTTCCGGGGCGGAGATTGGCGCCGGTGATCCGGCCGCGGTCTTCACCGATGTTTCTCCGCTGGACACTGCGGTAAGCACGGATATCAGTTTCCTGGACAACCGGAAGTACAGGGAAAGTTTTGCCGCCAGCGAGGCGGGGGCCTGTCTGGTTGCTCCCGGTCTGGCTTCGTTGGCGCCGGCCGGCATGGCGCTGCTGGTAACCGCCGAACCTTACCGCGGCTACGCGAAGGTCGCCCGGGCCTACTATCCCGATCGCGAACCGGAGCCCGTTCAGACGGGCGCTTCCCTGATTCATGAATCCGTTACCATCGGCGATGGAACTCAGGTGGACCCCGGCGCGGTGATCGGGCCCCGGGCCGAAATCGGCAGGCGCTGCCGCATTGGCGCCAACGCCGTTATCGGGACGGGGGTCGCGGTTGGGGACGATACGGCGATCGGACCCCAGGCGGTGCTGGCCTATTGCATTATCGGCAGGCGGGTCATTGTTCATCCGGGCGTTTGCATCGGGCAGGATGGGTTCGGTTTTGCCTTGGGCAGCGACGGCCACGAGAAAATACCCCAACTGGGCCGGGTCCTGGTCGGCGATGACGTGGAAATCGGAGCCAATTCCACTATCGACCGGGGGTCGGGGCCGGATACGGTTATCGGTGCTGGCAGTAAAATTGATAATTTGGTTCAGATCGGCCATAACGTGCAGGTCGGCAGGAATTGCGTGATTGTCGCCCAGTCGGGGATATCCGGCAGTTCGGAAATCGGTGATTTTGTCATCATCGGCGGGCAGGCGGGCATAACGGGCCATCTGACCATCGGCGCCGGGGCCAAAATCGCCGGGCAGTCCGGTGTCATGCGGGATGTGAGCCCAGGCGCCACCATGGGCGGCTCCCCGGCACAATCCGGTCGGGACTGGATGCGGGGAGTAGCGCTGCTGCAAAGCCTGGTGAAAAAACGAAAAGGCGCCTAGACCATGGATACGGAAAAAGCCGAAAGCGCAGGAGAGACGCTGGAAACCGATCGCATCATGGAAATGATTCCCCATCGGTATCCTTTCCTGCTGATCGACAGGGTCATCGACTTGATTCCCGACGCCAGCGCTACCGGCGTCAAGAACGTGACCATCAACGAGCATTTTTTCCAGGGGCATTTTCCGTCCCGGCCGATCATGCCCGGAGTATTGATCATCGAGGCCATGGCGCAGACCGCCGCGGTGCTGGTGGTGCAAACCATGGGAGGACAATCGGAGGGGCATTTGGTCTATTTCATGTCCATCGATTCAGCCCGCTTCCGCAAGCCCGTCGTTCCCGGCGACACCCTGTATGTAGGCGTTGCCAAACAACGCAACCGCGGCAATGTCTGGAAGTTCAAGGGCGAGGCCAAAGTAGACGGGGTTCTTGTCGCCGAAGCTATTTTTACCGCCATGGTCATGGATGAATAAATGACTCAAATTCACCAAACGTCCATCATTTCAGGGGAAGCAAGGATCGGTGACAACGTTGCCATCGGCCCGTTCTGTTCCATCGGTCCCGACGTTGAACTGGAAGACGGCGTAACCATCGTTTCCCATTCCGTGGTCGAGGGTCGAACCAAAATCGGCGCCAATACCAAAATCTTTCCCTTCTCCTCGATTGGTCACCAGCCCCAGGACCTGAAATACCATGGCGAACCTTCTCGATTGGTGATCGGGTGCAACAACGTCATACGCGAACATGTGACCATGAACCCGGGAACCGAGGGCGGCGGCATGGTTACCCGCGTTGGCAATAACTGCCTGTTCATGGTCGGCGCCCACGTGGCCCACGATTGCCTGATCGAGGACCATGTGATCATGGTCAACAACGCCACCCTGGCCGGCCATGTGCATCTTGGCGAATGGGCCATCGTCGGCGGCTTGTCCGCCGTTCACCAGTTTGTCCGCATCGGCCGTCACGCCATGATCGGCGGCATGTCCGGTGTGGAAAATGACGTCATTCCCTATGGCTCGGTGGTCGGCAACCGGGCCAGGCTATCGGGCCTCAACGTGATCGGACTCAAGCGGCGGGATTTTGACCGGGAAACCATTCATGCCCTGCGCAACGCCTACCGGTTGTTGTTCGCGCCGGAAGGAACCATGAGCGAACGTATGAACGATGTGGCCGAATTGCTGCATGACAACGAGCCGGTGATGGAAATTGTCGACTTCATCCGCACCGACTCATCCCGCTCCATCTGCCAACCCAAACTGGAAGATGCCGCCTAAACTGGGCATTCTGGCCGGCGGGGGTGATCTGCCGGCGCGGATCATCGATATCTGCCGGGAAACGGGCAGGCCCTTCTTTGTCGTCGCCTTCGAGGGCCAGCCTGAACCCGAGGGCATCGCCGAAACGCCCCATGCGCGGATGAACCTGGGCGCCGCCGGCAAGCTGATCCGCCGCCTGCATGACGAAAAGGTGGACGAACTGGTGTTGGCGGGGCCCATTCGCCGGCCGTCCCTGACCTCTCTCAAGCTGGATCTTAGGGCGACAAGGATTCTCGCCAAGGCGGGAAAGGCCATGCTGGGCGACGACAGCATGCTTTCCGTTCTGATCGGCGAGTTGGAAAGCGAGGGATTTAGGGTGGTCGGTTCGGACAGCCTGTTGCCTGGCCTTCTGGCCACCGAAGGGGTGTGCGGCGTTCACCGGCCGGACCTCCAGGCCGAGGAAGACATCGCCCGCGGCATCGCCGTGGCCCGGGCATTGGGCGCCGTGGACGTGGGCCAGGCCGCCGTGGTGCAGCAGGGCCTGGTGCTGGCCGTGGAAGCGGTGGAAGGCACCAACCAAATGCTGTCCCGCGCCGCCGGGCTGAAACGCGACGGCCCGGGCGGGGTGCTGGTCAAGGTGCGAAAGCCGGGACAGGATGGCCGGGTCGACCTGCCGACCATCGGCGCTGCCACGGTCGCCGCCGCCGCCGCCGCCGGGCTCAGGGGCATCGCCATCGAAGCCGGCGGCGCGCTGATCATGGAGCGCGACGCGGCGGTCAAGGCCGCCGACGCCGCCGGGCTGTTCCTTGTCGGCGTCTCCGTGCGGCCGAATTCGTGAAGGGGCCGGCGAACGGCGATTCCGAGGTGGCCGGGCCGCTGGTCTTCGTGGTCGCCGGCGAGCCCTCCGGCGACGTGCTGGGGGCGCGCCTGATGGCGGCGCTGAGGGCCGAACGGCCGGTGCGGTTCGCCGGCGTCGGCGGACCGCGCATGACCGAGCAGGGGCTTTGCAGCCTGTTCCCCATGGAAGAGCTGTCGATCATGGGCTTCATCGAAGTGCTGCCCCATGTGCCCCGCCTTTTGGGCCGCCTGCGCCAGACCGTGGCCGAGGTCCGGCGGCTGCGGCCGGCGGCCCTGGTCACCATCGATTCCCCCGGTTTCAACTTCCGCCTGGCCAAGCGTCTGAAAAACCTGAAAGGAAAGGAAACGGGCCTGCAAGATATGCCGCTGATCCACTACGTCGCCCCCAGCGTCTGGGTGTGGCGGCCGGGGCGGGCCAGGGACGTGGCCGGCTTTTTGGACCACCTGCTGGCCCTGCTGCCTTTCGAGCCGCCGTACTTCGAGGCTCACGGGCTGGGCACCACCTTTACCGGCCACCCGGTGGTCGAGAGCGGCCTGGACCAGGGGGACGGGCCCGCCTTCCGCCGCCGCCACGGACTGCCCCCCGACGCACCCCTGATGGCCGTGCTGCCGGGCAGCCGGCGCGGCGAAGTCCGCCGGCTTCTGCCCGTATTCGCCGCCACCCTCGGCCGGCTGAAGGACAGGCACCCCGGATTGCAGGCCGTGGTGCCGACCCTGCCCCACGTGGCGGGAAAAGTCGCCGCCGCCGCCTGGCCCATCCCGGCCCTGGTGATGGAGGCGGAAGGGGAGAAAGCCGATGCCCTGGCCGCCTGCGACGTTGCCCTGGCCGCGTCGGGCACGGTGGCCCTGGAACTGGCCATGGCCCGGGTGCCGTCGGTGATCGCCTACCGGATGAATCCGCTCAGCATCTGGCTGGGGCGGCGCTTCATCCGCGCCCGCTTCGCCAACCTGGTCAACGTTATCCTGGACCGGGAAGCGGTGCCGGAGTATTTACAGGAACGGTGCCGACCCCGACTTCTGGCCGCTTCCCTGCAGACCCTTTTGGACGATTCGAACGCCCGGCGGGTCCAGGCCGTGGCCGCCGCCGAAGCCCTTGAACGGTTGGGCCTGGGCGGGCCGCCGCCCAGCCGCCGGGCCGCCCGGGCGGTATGGGGGGTCATCGGTCAAGCCGGCTAAACTTACCCAAGGAGGACAAAACCCATGCAAACCAAGACTGGGACATCAGAGAGCGGGAATTTCCGCCTGCTGCATGCCATGATCCGGGTCCGGGACCTGGACAAATCCATCGACTTCTACACCCGCCACTTGGGCATGACCCTGATGCGCCGCAACGATTACGCGGAGGGCCGGTTCACCCTGGCCTTCGTCGGCTACGGCGGC
Source organism: Alphaproteobacteria bacterium (assembly GCA_024278615.1). Taxonomy (GTDB): domain Bacteria; phylum Pseudomonadota; class Alphaproteobacteria; order Rhodospirillales; family 2-02-FULL-58-16; genus JAJRSS01. Next base: position 1,253 of record JAJRSS010000107.1, on the reverse strand, counting down.
GAAGGCGAAAACACGGTGATCGAACTGACCCACAACTGGGACCAGGAAGAGGATTACGACCTGGGCACGGGATTCGGCCACCTGGCCATCGGCGTACCCGACATTTACGGCGCCTGCGAACGGATGAAGGCCGAAGGGGTGAGCATGCCGCGCCCGCCGGGACCGATGAAGCACGGCGCCACGGTCATCGCCTTCATCGAGGACCCGGACGGCTACAAGGTGGAACTGGTGGAGAAGAAGTAGCCGGTAAGGCCCCTTGAAGGTCCGGGCGCGGGAATGACAGGTGAAGAAGGCGTCATCCCGGACGCTATGTCGAGCCCTGAAAGCCATGGGCTTTCAGGTGGCGAACCAACCGATTCTTGGCGATCCGTGATCCAGGGCGGCCCATGCCCCCACCCGGCGGTTTTCGCTTTGTCCCTGGATTCCCGCTTTCTCGGGAATATCCGGATCGAAAAAAACGCTGGCTGTTGGCCGCTGAAAGCTCAAAAAAGCGACGAAAAAGCGCGATTTGGATGACAAAAAGCCGGTTTTGCATACGGTCAAAACGGGAAAATTGACCACAAGCCGTTGATTCAAATGAAAACACGCCGAATCTGCCTAGGAAAATGTAGGCTTATGTAGCCATTTGTACTCATTTTTCGGCCAAGCCCTTGAATTGAAACAAAACTTGTGTCGCATTTTGACTTTGGCGTTATTTGGCCAATTCCAAGCCTGTTTCCGGCCTATTCCAGGCAACTCCCGGCCTGTCGAAGTCCAGGCCCAGGCTAAAAAGATGACCGACAGGGGAACATCCCCATCGCCGAAACCGGCCCGGGCTGACTATACGGTTATTCACGATATCCAAGAACGTATAGAGAACATAAGCCGATCCGGCGGCGCTGTCAAGACGCTCGTTTGGAGCGGCACAACTCAATGAGCAAAGGATGAAAAGCCTTCCCCCCAGGGGATAGCGTAAGCGATCCCCCACTTATAATCGGGGGGCACCCCCCGAGTGACCCCCGTGGGGGGGGAAGGTTGGATGGGGGTGGAGAAGCGGGGTGCGCTCACCACGTATCGATCCTTGCATGTTGGGATTTGGCGTTTTTCCGAAAGGGAAGATGCACAAGCCGGGGGATTATCGCGATAATACCAGTTTGCATTGATCAGAACCCATGAGCCCATTCTCTGAGGCCGATTGACATTATTCTCCACGGCTGATCGATTAGCTTGTTCCAGGCTTCGGCTGAGATGGCGACGATCTCGTCGTATGATTT
>JAJRSS010000106.1 GCA_024278615.1 Alphaproteobacteria bacterium | reverse complement strand
TTCGGGTAGGACAAATTCCAAAACACAAAACATAGGGTGCGGATATTCAGCAAAACTATTCCGGCAATTCTATGTTCTTATTACGTTCTTTTGTTGGCGGCGGATTTTTTATTGCCAGCCAGGGCCCACATCCCCGGATTGACGAAACCGGCCCGAGCCAAGGATGGGCGGAAGCCCCACCCAATCCCCCCCACGACGTGGAAAAAGAAAAAACAGGCACTACAACAGTGGATTAGAAAAAAAAATGCCAGACGGCCTGTAAGCCGGGTTCTGTCCCCGCCCCCAAGAATATCAGGGGCGATGGATGGCCATTCATCTGGGACGCCCGTCGCCGGACGCCTCACGCGACATACCCGGACGGCGGCGCGAAAACCCGCCCGCCAAAAGGCGCGCCGTCCCTACTTTGTCTTGCTCCCGGTGGGGTTTACCGTGCCGTTGCCGTTGCCGGCAACGCGGTGCGCTCTTACCGCACCCTTTCACCCTTACCCGCCTTGGCGCCAAGGGCGCTTCGGCGGGCGGTTTGCTTTCTGTGGCACTTTCCCTAGGGTCGCCCCCGCCGGGCGTTACCCGGCACCGTGTTTCCGTGGAGCCCGGACTTTCCTCCCCCGGCAAAAGCCGAAGGCGGCCATCCGGCCGACTGGCTTCCTTAAGGTAGCGCTGCCGCCCGCCGCGTCAAGCGGCCAAATTCGATAAAAGGGCCGCGTCAAGCGGCCAAATTCGATAAAAGGGCCGCGTCAAGCGGCCAGTTCCAGCAGCCGTTTCAGGCGCCCGGCGGTTTCCCCGTCGGCCCGTCCGACGACGAGGCCATCCACCTTTCGCGGGCGGAAATGCCGCTGGAAGGCGGCGATGGCGGCGGCCGGGTCCCTGGTTTCATAGCCGTAGCCGGCGAGCATGCGGCTGACCGTTTCGCCATCCTCATCCACGGCGCCGGCGTCATCGGGCCACAGCCCTACGCCGGCTTCGGCCAGCGCGGCCCAGTCGAAAAGTTCACCCGGGTCGGTCTTGCGCCCCGGCGCCACGTCCGAATGGCCGACCACGTTGCGGGCCGGGATGGGATGGCGGCCCAGGATGTCCCGGGCCAAATCCGCCAGGGCGTCCATCTGGCCCAGGGGGAAAGGCCGGTAGCCGAATTGATGGCCCGGATTGACCAGTTCGACGCCGATGGAACACCCATTGACATCCGTCCGCCCCCGCCACCAGGCGGCGCCGGCGTGCCAGGCCCGCGCCCCCTCGTCCACCAGCCGGTGAACGGTTCCGTCCTCGCCGATCATGTAGTGGGCGCTGACCCTGGCCGCCGGATCGCGCAGGCGCTCCAGCGCCGCCGCCGCCGATTCCATCCCCGTATAATGGATGACCAGCATGTCCACCGCCAGCCCCGGGGCGCGGTCATCGAAGTTGGGCGACGGGCTTTCGATCATGACGGAGGGCTCCTTATTTTAGCCCCCTCTCCTTTTCGATGCGGTCATAGGCGACGTTGATGGAAGCCATCTTTTCGTTGGCCAGGTCGATGAATTCCTGGGGCAGGCCCTGGGAGATCAGGGTGTCCGGATGGTTTTCCTTTATCAGCTTGCGGTAGGCTTTCTTGATTTCCCCGTCACTGGCCTTCCTGGTCAGCCCCAGGACCTGATAGGGGTCGGCTTCATCGGGGTCCATGTGGCTGGCGCGGATGCGTTCGAAGGCGTTGGCGTCGAAGCCGAAGATATGGGCCACCTGACGCAGGTACTGGAGTTCCGCCGGGGCGACGACCCCATCGGCCTTGGCGATTTGAAAGAGGACGCCCATGAGTTCCTCCAGCACCGCCGGCTGGCCGACGAACATTTGGCCGATCTGCTGGGCGTAGGGTTCGAACCCTTTGGCGTCAACCTTGGCTTCATTGAACAAACGGCCCACTTCCTCCCTTTCGTTGGGCGGGATCTGGAACATCTGCTTGAAGGCGGCGACCTCGTCCCGGGTGACCACCCCATCGGCCTTGGCCATCTTGGCGCTGAGGACAATGACGGCGACGGTAAAGGCCATCTGGCGGGATTCGCCGGTCGCCGCGCCGAAGCGGGCGCCTTGCCCCTTCTTGGACTTGTCGATCTGGTGTCCCGCGTAGGCGCCCAACAGCGCCCCCAACGGCCCGCCAAGGGCGAAACCGGCGACGCCGCCAATGACCTTGCCCCATATGCTCATGACAGGTTGTCAGCCGCCGCGCTGGATTTGAAGCAGCCGGCCCAGGAACAGCGGAGAAATTTCACCGTCCTTTTCCATTTTCCGGGTGGCTTGCAGGGACAGGATGCCGTCGCGGGTGCGCGGCCCCAGGATGCCGTCTACCCCGCCGACGTCATAACCCAGGGATTTCAGGCTGTACTGAACGTACATGACCGTCGGCGAGTCGGCGAATACCGTGTTCGCGGCCGGCGCGAACGCCGCCGCCCGCGCCTTGGCCTTGGCGATGGCGGCGGCGCTCATTTCGGCCGCCACCTTTTCGCGCAGCGAGAGCGCCTCTTCGTCGGTTCCATTTTCTGTCGCCAGGGTCTTCATGGCCAAGGTCAGCCAGACGTAGGCGGTGACGCGGTTGGCCGGCAACCCCCGGCCTTCGCTGTTGACAACGCCATAGGCCAACTGCGCCGGTCCATGCCCCCGCCTGGCCGCCTTGCCGTACCATCGCGCCGCCCAGGCGGGATCCTTGGGTACGCCCCAGCCGTTTTCAAAAGCCCGGGCCAGCAGGTACTGGGCCTTTTCATGGCCCTGCACGGACGCCCTTCCCAAGTAGATGGCCGCCTTTCTCAAATTCTTCTCGCCCGCGGTGCCGTGAAAATAGGCGGCGCCCACATGGTATTGGGCGCGGCTATCGCCGAGCCGGGCCGCCTGTTTCATCAGCCTGGCGCCCTTGACCGTATTTTCCCGGACCCCCTGGCCCTGGTTATAGGCGATCCCCAGTTCATAGGTGGCGGCGGCGTGATTCTCTCCCGCCGCTTCCTTGAGCAGCGTCACCGAGGCCGCATGGTCGCCTTTTTTTCGAAGTTCCAGCGCCCTTTGGTAGACCTCTTGCGGTGTCTCCGCTTTCGCCCCCGCCACCGACTTTTCTATTTTGTCGTAGGAACGGCTGGCCGACGCCTTGAACAGTTCCACTTCCGTACAGGCGCCGACGAAGATCAGCGCGCCAATGCCAAGCAAGGAAAAAATTCTGTTAAACATCATTCCACCAAACCTCAGGATTCCGTGGCCGACAGGCGGCCGATCATAGGCAACTTGATCGCCAGGTCCATGGGGTCGATACCGAAAGTCAGGCCAAGCAGGTTGACCTCCAGCCCTTCCTCGGCGCCGACCATCAGGCCGAGCAATCCAAACACCGAAACCTGTACGCCGGTGCCACTGGGCGACCGGGCGAACAAGGCGTTGCCGGGCAGATAGTCCTTGCCGATGGCGGTCGGCGGCAGGTCCACCTTCAGTTCGGGAATGGCGCGGGCGACATAGGCGGTAAAGGTGTTGCTGTTGGGTCCGGGCCAGACCTGATAATCGTCCATGTAGGCATAGTCCTTGGCCACCATGTCGATGCGGCCGATGATTTCATCCACTCCCTGGCCGCGGATATCGGCGATGATTTCCGGCATGGAGCCGAACCAGCGGGCGTCGGGCGGACCCTGGCTGATGGACAGCACCGGCTGGTTACGGAACCGGCGCCAGCCGATCACTTCATAGCGGGTGAATTCCGATGCCCCGGTGGGCTTGACGGCGATCCAGGTATGGACGCCGAAATAACCCCGCCATCCCCACGCCCGGGCGACATAAACCTGAACCACCGCCTCCCGCGTGGTTGCCGGATCGGGCGCGATGCCCGCCGGCTCGTGGCTGGCGGTGCGCCAGCTATGGGCCATGCCGGGCCTCCACGGTTGAAACACCGCCAGGACCACCAGCGCAACCACGGTTGAAACGACGAAAACAGGTGACCATTTCATCATCCAGGGAGGATACTGGAAGCGGACGGCAAGGCCAATACGGGTTCTTGCCGCCGGATCCGGTTTCCGGCCCTTTCATCTGTCTCAAAGGAGGCGAAACCATGCGCCACGTTTTTCCCGCCCTTTTTCCGGCCCTTTTTCCGGCCCAGGTCCTTATTCTGGCCCTTATCCTGACCCTGGGCGTTCTGTCGCCGCTCACCCCCGCCCTGGCCCAGCCGGTCCATGAAGAACCGGTCCACGAGGAAAAGAAGTCTTTCGACCCGGAACGGATGCTGGAGGATGCGACCCGGGAAGTGATGCGCACCCTGGAAATGCTCCTTCGCGCCATACCCCAGTACGAGGCCCCCGAAGTGCTTGAAAATGGGGACATAATCATTCGGCGGATCCATCCAAAGCCGGAAAAACAGCGGCCGGCGCCGGATGACGGCACGGACCAGACCCGAACCTGAGAGTTCCCCGCCCGGAAAAACCTGGGAAAACCCAGGGAAAAACCTGGGAAAACCGTTTGGGAATAACCAATTATTTACCATTCCTCTCCATACCTGAACATACACGATAAATTGATCAAAACAGTCGGGTAAGGCCGGGAAATTCCGCCCGGCCCCGGAGAAGAAAACCCGCATGTCCGTGTCCGAACCCGTGTCGTCCAAAACCGTGCTGGCCGCTGCCGTGCTGTTCGCCGTCGTCGTGGCGGGGAATGGAAGCGGCGCCTGGGCGGGCGAGGGGGACTTCGTTGTCCGCCTGCAGGGATTGGGGACACTGGCGGAACCTGAACCGGCCATGACCGATGACAATCGGGCCGATGGCAACCGGTCCGATGGTATCTGGGCCGGTGGTCTCGCCGTCCCCCAGTTGGGACTGAGCTATTTCATTACCGACAATATTGCCGCCGGTATTACCCTCGACGGCATCCGGCCGCCGTCCGAGATTCCCAGCCGGCTGACTCCCCGCCAGAGGTACGGCGCGTTCCAGGACATGCCGCCCGCCGTCTCGTTGCAGTATTTTTTCCTGCCGGACAATGGCTTCAAGGCTTATGTGGGCGCCGGCATCGATTACACCGCCGGCGCGGAAAAGGAAGCCGGGCTGAACGACGCCAACCGCGACTATGGCGCCAACTTCAGCTACGCCTTCCAGGCCGGTTTCGACTATTACTTTCGGCAAGACTGGGCGATCAATTTCGACCTCAAAACGGTCTTTATCGACAAGGAAGCTTCGCTCAACAGCCCCGCCGCCAGTGGCGCCAATGAGGATTTGAACCCTTGGGTGGTCGGGGTCGGATTTACTTTCCGTTTCTAATCCTCCCGAGGGCGTCGCCGCGCCGGCCCGATCCGCCGCGCAATGGAGGAAAGGCCGGTGGCCGGTCAAATGTCCAGGCCGGCGACGTATTGGTCCAGGGCGTCCTCCGCCTTCCTCTGTAGCTTCAGGATTTCATCCAGCCGTTCCATCAGGCCTTCCAGCCGTGTTTCCTGCTTGTCCAGCTTGGCCACGTAGCGGTTGAACAGGTCGCTCCCCCGGGGGATCCGGTTGAGGTTGTCGCGCACCCGCCGCTGGTCATCGAAAATGGCCTTGCGCTCCGTTTCCAAAGCCTTGGCCTTCCCCCGGTGCTTTTCAACTTCGCTCCTGAGCCGGGCCAACCGGGCGAAGGCGTCGCGCACTTTTTTGGAAAGGCTCGCGGCCCGGGCATAGGCGGTGATGTTGTCCAGGGAAAGAGAAGAAACCCGGACCGTCTCCAGCCGCGGCCGTTCCATGACCACCTTGACCACCCCGTCGCCGCCCGCCTTCAGTTCGATCCTGATCCGATAGGCGCCGTCGGCCAGTTCGACGTCTTTCTCCGCCGGGTCGGACAGAGTCCATCCCGCCCTGCGGGGATGCTCCACGATAACCGTCCGCGCTTCGTGCCTGGGCGCCTTCAGGCGGTAGGTGGTGGTCCGCCGGTCGGTGATGGTGCGGCGGAAAACGCCGCGGCTGATGGCGCCCTTGGTCAGGGACCGCCGGTTTTCGGCGGTGCGGTCGATGCGGGTTTTCTGGTCGAGGGCGAAACTGACCAGCCGCCGGTCGCCCGCCGGCAGGGTGGCAAGCCGGGCATCGCCGACGTAAGCGGCGCCGGCGCCGGCGCTGCGGTCATAGATGGTCAGCACCCCCGGCGGCAGGCCGGTTGAAACGTCATTGACCAGCCGCACCGAAGCCAGGGGCCGGCTGGCATGGGCCGCCGGTTGATAAACGGACAATCGGGTGGCCGGCACGTCCCTGTCGATGATGGGCACGACAAGGGAATGGCCGCTTTT
>JAJRSS010000105.1 GCA_024278615.1 Alphaproteobacteria bacterium | reverse complement strand
GGGCGCCCGGAGGGGGCCGGGAAAAAAGCGGATACGAGTCCAAACGCAAGTCCTGGCCGGGAGATCAGCACTCACGACCTGACGGCTCACCCCTGGGCGGGCCTGCCCGTCGCCATCCAACTGGAAGCGACCGATGACCGCGAGCAGGTGGGGAAGAGCGGGATCGTGGAGATGATCCTGCCCGAAAGGATTTTCATTCATCCGGTGGCGAGGGCGATCATCGAGGAACGGAAGAAGCTGGTCACTCCCACGCTTACGGTTCGGGAGGAAGTGATCAACACCCTGGCGGAAATCGCCCGCCGGCCGGCGGCGTTTTTCGACGACACCGTGGTCTTCCTGGCCCTCAGGATCGCGCAGGGACGGCTGGTTTTCGAAAGAACTACGCAAGGCGTTGCATCCGTCCAGCGCTTGTTGTGGGACATCGCCCTCAGGATTGAGGACGGTGAGCTTTCCCTGGCCAGGCGGGAGCTGATGGAAGTGCAGAAAAAACTGATGGCGGCCATGGAAGGAAAGGCCAGCGCCCAGGAGGTGGAGCGCCTGATGGACGAGCTCCAGCAGGCCTTGGACGCATATCTTGAAGCCCTGCGCAAGGAATTGGTGGCCAGGGGCTTCCAGGAACCGCCGCCCAATCTTCCCATGGAGATCCTTCAGAGCGACGAACTTCAGCGGATGATCGACGAGGCCCGTGACCTGGCTCGTGCCGGCGCCATGGAAGCCGCCCGGGAGATGCTGGCCAGGCTCAAGGAAATGCTTGAAAACATCCAGGCCGGACTGCAACCGGGGCAACCCCGGCAGGACATCCAACAAGCCATGAAGCTGATGGACGGCCTGCGTTCACTGACCAAAGAGCAGCAACACCTATTGGACAAGACGTTCAAGCAGTTGCAGGGCCGGCGAAACCGGCCCGACGCCCTGAACACGCCGCGACCGGGAAACCGGCCTGGAACCGATGCCGGCAAGCAGGAATCCCTGCGCTATGACCTGGGCGAAATCATGCGTCAACTGGGCGACCTGATGGGGCTTATCCCCGACCCCCTGGGCAAGGCCGAACGGGCCATGCGGGGCGCCGCCCAAGCGCTGGACCAAAATCAGCCGGCGGCGGCCATCCCCTTGCAGACGGAAGCGTTACGGCAACTGGGGCAGGCCATGGATGGCGTGGCGGAAGCCCTGGCCCGGCGCATGGGAGGCATGGTCGGCATTGGCAAGGGGCGATCCGGCGCCCAGCCGGGAAAAGGCCGCGACCCCTTTGGACGCCGCCAGGACGGCACCCCTGGCTCCATGACCAACGGCACGGTTCAGATCCCCGACCGGATGGAGAGGCGCCGGGTACGTGAAATTCTGCGCGAACTCCGCCGGCGGGCGGGAGAGCGGCAACGCCCCCGGCCGGAGCGGGAATACATCCAGAGGCTGCTCAGGCAGTTCTAAGCCGGGCAGTTCTAAGCCGGGCTGTTCCAGGCCGGGCGCCGTTTCCGAACGCTTTGTCCCGTCGAAATTACCCTTCGGCTTCCTCTTCCGGCCGCGTGAACGTAACTTCCAGCCGCCGGGCTGTCGGCGGCGGTTCCCTCAGCCGGGCCTTGAAGGTAATGTTTTCACCGGGCGGCAGTTGCTCCAACTTCGGAGGAAAGACGACCCGCCGAACCTCCCTGTTGCTGGCGTCGAAAAGCGAGACCTTGATCAGAGGGACGGGCCTTGTCTCGGCCTTGGTATTGGCGATGATCCCGCGCACAACCAGCATCTCGACTCCCTGCGCGAACTCTCTTTCGGATTTTATCCCGCGAAATTTCAACCCGTCCCCCAAGGGCCGGCCGGATAAACCGATCGCCGAATAGAGCCCTTCCACGCCAGGCCAGGCCCTGATGATCCGGTCCTTGGCGACAAAGGCGCCAATGACGATTCCAAAAACAAAAATCGCCGCCAGAATGGCAATGATCTTGCCCGTGTTGCCCGCTTTCCCTTCTTCGATCTCGCCTACTTCCGGAGCACTGAAAACTTCCGGGATGGGTTCAGGGTCCGGCAGGTCTTCGGGGACTTCTATCGTGCTGGGCACATCGCCATCGGCATTTTCAACCAGCGATTCCACCGGCTGCGGTTCTTCGTCCATGCCGAACATGGCGTCCAGGTCATCCTGGCTGAGCGCCGGGCCTTCCGTTTCCGCCGCTTCCTCGCCCCCATCCGCGCCTTCTTCCTCGGCGGATTCGGCGCCTTCGGCCTGTTCCGCCGTTTCGGCGGGTTGTTCTTGCGCGGCTTCAGGCTCGGGTTCAGGCTCGGGCTCGGGGGCCGTAGCGGGTTCGGGTTCGGGTTCGGGTTCGGGCTCCGGTACCGCCGGAGGCGCCGGTTGGGACGCCGGCGCGGCGGGCGGGGCCGGCGGTTGCGCCACTGCCTCGGGTGCGGCCTCGGGTGCGGCCTGGGGCGCGGCGGCCGATTCGGGCATCTGCAACCAGGTATTCGCGCAACTGGAACAGCGAACGGTCTTGCCTTCATGACCGATAGCCGCAGGATCGACCGAATAGCTTGTTGAACAGGTCGGGCAGGTAATAATCATGGGCGTTTTTCGGTGATAAACTACTGCTGCTTATAGACTTTTGACAAATGCAACGCAACCCGCGGCCGGTGCCGGAAAGGCTCGGCGGGAAGCCTTCGCCGCGCCAATTCGCCGCCGGGACACCGGTTGCCCCAGTGGATGGAATTTAACATAGGGCACTCATATGTTAGATTCTATCCACTAGTTCGTGTTTCGAATCGAAGTCGCGGTGGGTAAAATGACAGGGCTTCGTGGGAGCTGCCCATCGCCGTTGGAACCGGACCGGGGCAGCGCGGATCCATACCGCTCAAGCAAATTGAAACTGGCCAATTGAAACTGGCCAATTGAAACTGGATGGGAGCCGGATCGGTGGCTGCGGACAAGAACGGATGCGTCGCCCGTTTCGAGAACGTCGGGTTGCGGTATGGGCTTGGCGCCGAAGTTTTACGGGACGTGTCGCTGGAATTGGAACAGGGGTCCTTCAACTTCCTGATCGGTTCCAGCGGAGCCGGAAAATCATCGCTGCTGAAACTCATGTACATGGCCCTCAAGCCGACCCGCGGGATGATCACCCTTTTCGGCCATGAAATCGCCACCGCCCACAGAAAGGAACTGATCGGCCTGCGCCGAAGGGTAGGCGTCGTTTTCCAGGAGTTCCGATTGCTCAGGCACTTGTCGGCGTTTGACAATGTGGCGTTGCCTTTGCGCGTCGCCGGCGTGAAAGAGAGTGAGATTCGTGAGCACGTCATCGAATTGCTGACATGGGTAGGCTTGAAGGATCACCTGGCGACCCGCCCGCCGACCCTTTCCGGCGGACAGCAGCAACGGGTCGCCATCGCCCGGGCGATCATCTCCAGGCCAAAACTTCTACTCGCCGACGAACCGACGGGAAACGTCGATGACCGCATGGCGTTGCGCCTGATGCATCTTTTCGAGGAAATGAATAAGTTGGGAGCCACCGTGGTAATCGCCACCCACAACGAAACCCTGGTCAACCGGCTTGGCCATTCCTGTATGCGACTGGACGCCGGGCAATTGGATTTTGTCGAAACACCGGTCAGTGGTTTGTCCGGCGGTCCAGCCAACGCCGGCGGGTTCGATGCCGGTTGGGGCAGGACCGATGATTGATGAATGTCGCGGGAGCCCATCCGAATGTTGATCCGGCGATTCGACCTGCCCCTCGATAACGATGCGGTAAGCCGGTTCCTTCCCTGGATCATCGCTTTCATGGTTTATCTGGCCATTCTCGCCTTGGCCGGAACATTGGTTTTGGGCGCCATGGCGGCGAGGTGGGACACGGGCATGCGCGGTTCCCTGACCGTTCAGATTCCACCCGCGCCCGCGACGGGAGCCGCCGGCAATGGGAAAGCCGCGAAGCGTGACGCCCTCAAAATCAAACAGGCCCTCGAGATCCTTCGGGCTTCCCCCGCGGTGGCGCGGGCCGAACCAATTGGGGAAAGACAGGTGCTGGCCCTCTTGGAGCCGTGGCTGGGTGATATGGGAAACGCCAAGGACCTGCCGCTGCCGCACCTGATCGACGTGGAACTGAAACCGGGGGCACCCCTGGATGTGGCGCTTCTTTCGAAGAATTTGGCGAAAGCGGTGCCAGGCGCCGCCGTCGATGACCACAAGGCATGGCTAAAACGGCTGATCCGCCTTGTGCGAACCTTTACCGCCCTGGCGACGGCCGTCGTTATCCTGATCGGTTTCGCCACCATCGGGACGGTGGTATTCGCCACCCGGACCGGGTTGGCCATACACCAGGAAGTTATCGAGGTGTTGCACCATATTGGCGCGCAGGATTCCTATATCGCCGGGCAATTCGCCAACCACGCCATGACCCTGGGACTCAAGGGGGGATTGTTCGGACTCCTCATGGCCGTTCCGACGCTGCTCGGCATAAGCGCATTGGCGGACCAACTGGACGACAACCTTCTGCCGTCCATTGTCATCGCCCCGGAACACTGGGCGGCGCTGGCCGGCATGCCCATCGCGGCGGCGTTAATCGCAATGGTCACCGCCCGCTACACGGTGACCCGATCCCTCTCTAAAATGCTTTGACATGGCGAAAATGCTTTAACCTGGCGAAAATGTCTTGAAATGACCAAACTGTTTTAACATGAACCGTCTGTTTTCAAGACGCCGGCCATGATCGGGAAGATTTTCAGCCGCCGGCGAAGGGCTCACCGTTTTTTCAAACCCCTGCTTGTGCCCGTGGCGGTTGTGGTTTTTTCCGCCTTGCTCGTCTGGACCATCGGCCTGTTCCGCTATGCGGAGGCGATACCGGACAGGGTCGACGAGCCGAACAGGATTACCGACGCGATCATCGTTTTGACCGGTGGCAGCGGCAGGCTCGATGCCGGCTTGAAACTGTTGGCCGAAAACCGCGCGAAGAAGCTGTTCGTGTCAGGGGTCTATAAGGGGGTGGATGTCGACAAACTGCTGGAGATGTCCCGCCGGTCGCCGGAAGAGTTGAACTGCTGCGTGGAGATTGGACACAGCGCCGACAACACGGCGGGCAATGCCGTTGAAACCGCCAACTGGGCCCGCCGTCAAGGTATCCGATCCCTGCGTCTGGTCACTTCCGGCTACCATATGCCGCGCAGCCTTCTGGAATTCCGGTACGCCATGCCAGATATGGAATTGGTCCCCCACCCGGTTTTCGCCGACAATGTCAAACAAAGGCAATGGTGGGCATGGCCCGGCACCACCGGATTGATCATCGGGGAATACAACAAGTTTCTTTTGGCCCGGGTGCGGCACCTGACCGGACGCCTGTTTGGAAACGGAAGCACGCCGCCATGATTACCGTCCGCTCACTCCTGTTTAACATTTACTTTTTCGGCTGGACCATTTTTGTGCTGTTGGTCTTCTGGCTGCTGCTTCCCCTGCCCCGCCGTTATATGCAGCGGGCGGTGCGCCTGTGGGGATTGGGGGTTCAGCACGGCTTGAAATGGATCGTCGGGACCGGTTGCGAAGTCCGGGGCCGGGAAAACCTTCCCCCGGGCCCGGTGATCCTGGCCAGCAAGCACCAGTCCGCCTGGGATACCGCTTTCTTTCACGTCCTCTGCGACGACCCGTCCTATATTTTGAAGAAAGAACTGACTTTCGTTCCTTTTTGGGGCGCCTACGCGCAGAAATGCGGCGCCATCGTCGTTGACCGGACGGCCGGCGCATCGGCCCTGAAAAAGATGGTGCGCCTGACCGCGAAAGCCTTGGCCGCCGGCCAGCAAATGATCATATTCCCGGAAGGGACGCGCACGCCGCCCGGCGAACGGCATCCTTATTTTCCCGGCATCGCGGCCTTGTACTCGAACACAAAAGCACCGGTAGTGCCCGTGGCCTTGAATTCCGGTGTGTTTTGGGGACGGCGCAGTTTCATCAAGCGTCCGGGCACCATAGTCGTCCAGATCCTCCCCCCCCTGCCGGCGGGTCTGGACCGGCGAACCTTCATGGCCCAGTTGGAAGAGCGAATTGAGACCGCCACCGCGGCCTTGATCGAGGAGGCCCGCTCGATCGAGGAGGCCCGGGCTTAAAAAACCAGCCCGAGCCGGCCAGAATCACAAAGACCAGAATCACAAAGGCCAGAATTACAAAAGCCAGAATCACAAAGGCCAAGGTCCAATCGTTTCACCGGCCATGATCCACGATGCGCAACGCTGTGGACTGAATTGTTCCCGGGGCTGTGAATTAGGCGAATAACCGCGCCGGCCCCAGAGCCCAAGGCGGCCTTCCAAGACGGCCCTGGGGATAAAAATGGGGGAAACATACAGGGAACATATTGCTTGACCCCGGGCCGCTGCCTTTCTACAATAAATCCCAGAAATCCTTGGGAAACATAAAGTTTTTCCGCCCTTTCGGGCCGTTGCCCAGGTCGACCAGGGCCGGGAAGGAATCCCCTGAGTGTAGTGAGAAGACGCGTGGCCAATATCGCACCCATTTCCCAGCAAATCTGGGACATGAAATACCGGCTCAAGACCCTTGACGGCCACCCTGTGGATAAAACCATCGCCGACACTTGGCGCCGGTTGGCCCGGGCCCTTGCGCAACCCGAACCCGAACAATCGGCCCAAGACCCATTGGATGACAAGGCGGCAACGCCCCTGGGACGGGACCATTGGGAGCGCCGCTTCTTCGAGCTGTTGGACGGTTTCGGCTTCCTGCCGGCGGGGCGCATTCTGTCCGGCGCCGGATCGGATCGCAACGTAACCCTGTTTAACTGCTTCGTCATGGGGGACATCCCCGATGACATGTCGGGTATTTTTGAAAACCTCAGGGAAGCCGCGCTGACCATGCAACAGGGCGGCGGCATTGGGTACGATTTTTCGACCCTGCGCCCCAAGGGCGCCGCCGTTAAGGGAATCGGCGCCGATGCTTCCGGCCCCCTGTCGTTCATGGAGGTATGGGACGCCATGTGCCGGACCATCATGAGCGCCGGGTCCCGCCGCGGCGCCATGATGGCGGCCATGCGCTGCGACCATCCGGATATCGAGGCCTTCATCGAAGCGAAGCGCGAACCGGGACGGTTGACCATGTTCAATCTCTCGGTTCTGGTTACCGACGCCTTCATGTGGGCGGTCAAGGAAGACGCTCCCTGGGAACTGGCCTTCGAAGGCACCACTTACAAAAACCTGCCGGCGCGCGAACTGTGGGACAAGATCATGCGGGCGACCTACGCCCATGCCGAACCGGGCGTGATCTTTATCGACCGCATCAACCGCCTGAACCCCCTTTATTACCGCGAGACCATCCACGGCACCAACCCTTGCGGCGAACAGCCCCTGCCGCCTTACGGCGCCTGTCTTTTGGGCTCCGTGAACCTGACCCGGTTGGTCCACGATCCATTTACCACGAAGGCCCGCCTGGACCTGGAAGCCCTGGACAGCCTGGTCGGCGACGCGGTCCTAATGCTCGACAACGTCATCGACGTCTCCCGCTTTCCCTTGCCCCAACAGGAACACGAGGCCAAGTCCAAACGGCGCATCGGTCTTGGCATTACCGGGCTCGCCGACGCCCTGATCATGTGCGACATCAGATACGGCGATGGCCGGGCGGTGGGCCTGACCCGAACGTGGATGAAGGCCATCCAAAGGGCCGCCTACTTGTCATCGACCCGGCTGGCGGCGGAAAAAGGTTCGTTTCCCCTGTACGATTCCAAGAAACATCTGGCCGGGGAAGCCATTCGGGGGCTCGACGACGACATTCGGGCCGCCATCGCGCAAAACGGCATTCGCAACGCCCTTCTGACTTCGGTCGCCCCCACGGGCACCATTTCCCTCTT
>JAJRSS010000009.1 GCA_024278615.1 Alphaproteobacteria bacterium | reverse complement strand
GGGCCTTTGCTTTTGCCTGGGCCTGATCTTTCGCCGCCGCTTCCGCCGTGGCTTTCAACTTGGCGGCCTTTCTCGCCTCGGCCTCCGCCTTCGCCTGGGCCATCAGTTCAGCGGCCTTGCGGGCTTCGGCTTCCGCCTTTGTCTGAGCCTGGACCTTTGCTTTTGCCTGGGCCTGGTCTTTCGCCGCCGCTTCCGCCGTGGCTTTCAACTCGGCGGCCTTTCTGGCCTCGGCTTCGGCTTTTGCTTTTGCCTGGGCCTGGGCTTTCTTCCTGGACAGGTGGTACTCCGCCGCGGCCACCGCCGCCTGGGCGTCGGCATGGTCCTGCTCGGCGGCGCGGCGGAACCAATACAGGGCTTCGCCTTGATCGACGGCCATTCCCTGGCCGTTGCCCAGCATCAGGCCCAACCGGTATTGGGCCGGGGCGTACCCCCGTTCCGCCGACCGGCGGACCCATTCACCGGCCGCCACCGGATTTAGGGGGACTCCCTTGCCGCCTTGGTACTTCAGGCCGATGAAGTATTCGGCCTCCATGCGTTGGCAGGGGGTGAGGACGCGGGCGATGTTGTCCCGCGCCCGAATGGACCGCTTGCGGTGGGTTTCGACCTTGAAATTGGCCGCCGCCAGGGTCAGCCACATATAGGCCAGGGCATAGTCCCGGCCCGTTCCCTCGCCGCGGGAATACATAACGCCGATGCTGTGCTGGGCCTTGGGATCGCCGGCGCTGGCGTCGGCCATCCACAGGGTGAAGGCTTTTCGGTGATCGCCCTGCTGGTAAGCCGCCACGCCGCTGGCGTAGTCCGCCCTGGCCGGCGCCGGCGCCAAAGCCGTCATGGCCAAAACCAGGGCCACAAATATGGCCGCGCAAAATCCGTGCGCTTTTTTTCCATTACCCCGCAGCATGGTCCTTCTTTACTCCCTGCGGTTGGGTTGGGGCAACGCCGGGGATTCCAGTTCCGCCACCGTTTCGGCGGCGATCACCCGGCGGGCGACGTCATAGGAAAACCCGGCCCGGGCCAGAACGGCCAGGTCCTTCAGCGCCCGAACGTCTTGTTCATCCTCGGCCACGGGGACAATCCGGAAGGGGCCCAGGCGGCGCCGGCGGGCGATGGTAATGGCGGCGGCCAGTTCCGCCTGCGGCGATTCCTCGGTCAGGATGCTCAGGGTTTCCTCGACGATGCCCGCCGGGACCCCCTTGCGCAACAGCTTGGCGCGGATGGTGCGGGTCGAGTTGCCCAGGCGGCGAAAGCCCTGGGCGCGGGCCAGGGCATAGCGGGCGTCGTCCAGCAGGCCGCTTCCTTCAAAGCGGGCGATCAGGCCGTCCACCAGGGCGGTGCAGGCCTCCACATCCGTCGGGTGATGGCGGGCGGCGCGGAAAACCCGCCCCAACAGCACCCGGCGCAGGTTGGCGCTGGAAGTGGAATACCGTTCCAGGTAGTAAAGCGCCCCGATTTCCAGGGACCGCGGGGTAATTTTGCGGGGCCGGCGGGTCATCGTTCTTTCGCGGGATCCTTTCCCGTCCTTTTATCCTCCCCTTTTATCCTCCTATGGGGCGGGCAAGCAAAGTTTCATCGGGCAAAACCCGCCGCCCCATTATATAAACATCCGCCGCCAAAAGCCCGTCTATCAATTTCGGCCCCGCCCGCGAGGAAAACTCCCCATGGACATTACAAGCCCCTACAACTGGATCGGCCTGTGGAACCTGTACCTGCGCGAAGTGCGCCGGTTCCTCAAGATCTTCACCCAGACCCTGCTGGCCCCCATCGTCACCACGCTTTTGTTCCTCGCCGTATTCACCCTGGCGCTGGGCGGTACCGTGCGCACCGTCGGCGATGTGCCGTTCATGGAATTCCTGGCCCCCGGGCTGATCATGATGGCGATGGCGCAAAACGCCTTCGCCAACACCTCGTCCTCCATCGTCGTCGCCAAGGTGCAGCGCAACATCATCGATACCCTGATGCCGCCGTTGAACGCCCACGAACTGACCCTGGGCATCAACATGGCGGGCGCCACCCGGGGGGTCATGGTCGGCTTCGCCGTGGCCCTGGCCCTGGCCCCGTTCGTTCCGCTCAACATTCACCATGTCGGCTATATCGCCTTTCACGCCATCGCCGCGTCCCTGATGCTGGCCCTGCTGGGCACCATCGGCGGCATCTGGTCGGACAGGTTCGACCACATCGCCGCGGTGACCAATTTCATCGTCACGCCGCTTTCGTTCCTGTCGGGCACCTTCTATTCCATCCAGCGCCTGCCCGAAGCGGCGCAAGTCGTCGCCCACTTCAATCCCTTCTTTTATATGATCGACGGCTTCCGCTATGGCTTTATCGGCCAGGCGGACGTTTCGCCCCTGCTCGGGCTGGCGGTGATGACCGGAGTCAACGCCGGCCTGTGGCTGCTGTGCCACTGGATGTTCCGCTCCGGCTACAAGCTGAAGGCGTAGATTCAGGCCGGGGCGTGTTCGAAGGTAATCTTTAAACGGGTTCCCGTGGCTTTCGCGAAGCGTTCCAGCGTTTTGGTCGAGGGCCGAACCCTGCCGCTTTCGATCCGGGCAACAAAGGATTGGGACGTCTTCATGCGCCCGGCGACTTGGGCTTGTGAAAGACCTGCTTCCGCCCGCGCTTCGATCAGGGCGCGGGCCAGTTCGAATTCCTCATCCAAGGCCTCGTAAGCGGCCTTGTATTTGGAATCCTTCATCCACTTCTTGTGGAGATCGCGTACCTTGCTCATTGATTCATTTCCTTTGCCCTTTGCAAGGCCAGGTTGATTTCGCGGGTTGGTGTTTTCCGGGATTTTTTGACGAAGACCCTGAGAACCACCACCCGCTTCCCTTTCGCCTTTACGTAAAGGGCGCGGGAAATACCGGATCTGCCGGTCATGCGGATTTCCCAAAGCGCTCCGTTAAGATGCTTTACGTGTGACCCTCCAATTCGTTCCAGGCCAAGTGCCTCAATTAAACCGGCAATGCGGACAAACCGCGCCCGCATGTCGGCGGGAAGGGCGGCCAGCTCTTCATCGACCAAGCGGTTCAGTGTTACGACGGTCCAGCCCATTCCCAAAATATGATACCATATAAGGTATTAAAAGACAAATGGCGATAGGGAAGCAGAACTGCTCCTCGCCCTGCGTTGACATCCCCCGCCCGGGCCGGGATAATCCCCCGCTTTCCCGGCCGGAAAGGCGATTTCCACCCTTTCCGGCCCGCCTTCAAGGAGAGCGCCGCCGTGATTCCCGCTCTGATGCCGACCTATGCGCGCACCGACATCGCCTTCGAACGGGGCGAGGGTGCCTGGCTGTTCACCGCCGATGGCGACCGCTACCTGGATTTCGCCGCCGGCATCGCCGTCAACGCCCTGGGCCATTGCCACCCCCGGCTGGTCGAGGCGCTGACCGGGCAGGGCAATGCGCTGTGGCATTGCTCCAACCTCTACCGCATCCCGGGGCAGGAAAGCGTCGCCGCCAGGCTGGTGGAAAACACCTTCGCCGATTCGGTTTTCTTCAACAATTCCGGCGCCGAGGCCATCGAGTGCGGGCTCAAGATGGCGCGCCGCTATCACGACCTCAACGGCGCGCCGGAACGCTACCGGGTGATCGCCATGGAGGGCGCCTTCCACGGCCGCACCCTGGCCACCATCGCCGCCGGCGGGCAGGCCAAGCACCTGGACGGTTTCGATCCCGTGGTCCAGGGCTTCGATCACGTGCCCTTCGGCAACCTCAACGAATTGCGCGCCGCCGTCACCCGGGAGACCGGCGCCATCCTGGTCGAACCGGTGCAGGGGGAAAGCGGCATCCACCCGGCCAGCGTCGAATACCTGCAAGGCCTGCGCCAGGTAGCCGATGAATTCGGCCTGTTGCTGTTTTTCGACGAAATCCAGTGCGGCATGGGCCGTACCGGAAAGCTGTTCTCCCACCAATGGGCCGGGATATCTCCCGACATCATGGCCGTGGCCAAGGGCATCGGCGGCGGTTTTCCCATCGGCGCCGTGCTGGCGGTGGAAAAGGCCGCCGCCGCCCTGACCGCGGGCACCCATGGCTCCACCTTAGGCGGCAACCCGCTGGCCATGGCGGTGGCCGGCGCCGTCCTCGACGTGATGCTGGCCGACGGCTTCCTCGACGGCGTCGACGCCATCGCCCGCACCCTGCGCCATCGGCTGGAGGACCTGGCGGCGGCCCATCCGAAAGTCCTGGGCGAGGTTCGCGGCGCCGGCCTGATGATCGGCCTGGAGTGCGCGGTCGAAAACCGGGCCCTGCTCGACCGCCTGCGCGCCAACCGCCTGCTTGCCGCGCCCGGCGGCGGCAACGTGGTCCGGCTGCTGCCGCCCCTGGTCATCGATGAAAGCCACGTCGACGAAGCCCTGGCCATCCTCGAAAAAAGCTGCGCCCAACTGGAAGAGGGCGGACACTGACATGGACACCCCCCGGCATTTCCTCGACCTGGACCGGTTCGACGGGCAACGCCTGCGCCAAATTCTCGATCTTGGCGCGGCGCTGAAAAAGGGCGAGCATTTTCACGGATCACCGGCCCCGCTGGCCGGGCGCACCCTGGCCATGATCTTCGAAAAACCATCCACCCGCACCCGCATTTCGTTCGAAGTGGGGATGCTGCAACTGGGCGGCCATGCGGTGCTGCTGGGCGAGGTGAGCCGGGGCGAGAGCCTTGCCGACGCGGCACGGGTGCTTTCCCGCTATGCCGACGCCATCCTCGTCCGCACCGATGCGCCGTCCAAGTTGGCCGAATTGGCGCAATTCGCCTCGGTGCCGGTGATCAACGGCCTGACCGACGGTTCCCATCCCTGCCAGGTGATGGCCGACGTGATGACCTT
>JAJRSS010000104.1 GCA_024278615.1 Alphaproteobacteria bacterium | reverse complement strand
TGAATGTTATTTGACAGTGGGAAATTACGGTCCCGGACATGGCGGCCCGGTGCTAACGCTTGGTAATATGATCAAAGGGGATTCTTGAGTCAATAAGTTTTTATATATTCTAAACTACAGTATATTGCACTGTTATTGTTTATATTTTTATTGATCTTCCACGCAAACCACGATATTGACGCGGCTGATCGAGGTGCCGGCGGGTGGGGCGGGCAAATGGGATACGATCACCTCGTCGACGGGAATGTCTTCCAGGCGGCCCGAGCCCTCGAAGAAAAAATGGTGATGTTCGCTGGTATTGGTATCGAAATAAGAGCGCTGGGCATCGACGACGATTTCCGACAACAGCCCGGCGGAGGTGAACTGGTGCAGTGTGTTGTAAACGGTCGCCAGGGAAACCCGGATGCTGGCGTCGTGGGCTTCGGCGTGGAGCTTTTCCGCGGTCACGTGGTGAGGAGCGTTATCGAACAAAAGCCTGGCCAGGGCCAGCCGCTGGCGAGTGGGCCTGAGGCCGGCATCGCGCAGGCGTTCAAGAACTTGGCTATAGGGACGCATGCAACATCTCCACAAAGAAAACTAAAGGTTATAACCGGTCTTTAAAATACCCATATTTAATCTAGTGTTATTATAGGCCTCATTTTCAAGCACAAAAAGCCTTTTTTTTAATTTTTCCAATCTAAATACGGTTAATAAAAGGTTGTCTTGGGCCGCTCCGGCAAAAGAGGTTTCGGCTCTTGGCGCTAATCGCCGGTGACCAGGCGCTCGACCAACTGCTTCACGGTTGGGATGAAGCCGTTTTCATAAAAGGGATCGGTGGCAAACTTATAGGCGTTGTGCCCGGCGAACATCAGGTTGGCATCCAGTTCACCCCCGTGGCTGATGTCTTGCAGGGTCTTCTGGATGCAGAAGGACCGGGGATCGGCCATTTTTCCGGTGTTGCCTTCTTCGTTTTGAGCCCAGTTGCTGAACCGGCAGGCACTGAGGCAGCCCATGCACTCCTGCTGGTCGGTGTGGATGCGGTTGGACTTTTCCGGAGTAACGAAAACCAGCGTGGAATCCGGTGTTTTCAGGGCCTCCGTAAAACCCTGGGCGATCCAGGCTTGAGCCTTGGCCTTGTCGGGACCGGTCAGGTATACGGGACGCCCGCGGGCGCCTACGGGCAGGTCTTCGGTCTTGTCGTCAACGGAAATGCGGGCATAGGGCACCTGGCGTTCGCTGCGGTCGGCCAGTTCCCGAAGGAACGGGTTGTGGACCGCCGATGAATAAAAGCCCGTGGGGCTGAACCGGTTGAGGTAAACATCCCCTTCCTTGAGGGAAAGAAGCCTTTTTTTCCAGGCGCCGGAAACCGGGCTTTCCTGGGTCAGGATGGTACGGGTTCCGAACTGAAAGGCGATGGGGCCCAGTTCCTCGTTATCGAACCAGTCCTGCCAATCGCGCAGGTACCATACGCCCCCGGCCATTAAAATGGGCGTTTCGCCCAGGCCGTTTTCCTGCATCAGCTGGCGCAGGTCGCGGACGCGCTCATAGGGGCGCTGCGGAATCGTCGGATCTTCGACGTTACTGAGCCCGTTGTGGCCGCCGGCCAGCCATGGATCCTCATAGACCACGCCGCCAAGCCAATCCTGGTAACGGTGATAGGCCCGCTTCCACAGGGCCCGGAAGGCACGCGCCGACGAGATGATCGGGTAATAATAAACCTGATAGTGAGCGGCGATTTCCGCCACCCGATAGGGCATGCCGGCACCGCAGGTGACGCCGTGAACCAGACCCCGGGCCCCTTCCAGGACACCGTGGAGAATCCGTTCCGTTCCCCCCGCTTCCCACAGGACATTCATGTGGATGGGGCCCTTGCCGCCAGAAACCTCGAAGGCCCGGCGGGCCTGGGCGATGCCGCCTTCAATCGCGTAACTGACCAATTCCTCGAACCGCTTGCGGCGGGTCTTGCCATGATAGACCTGCGGGATGGGTCGGCCGTCATCATCGAAAGAGTCCGCGTTGACGCACGAAAACGTGCCTACCCCGCCGGCGGCGGCGAACGCGCCGGCGCTGTCGCCATTGGAAATGGATACGCCCTTGCCCCCTTCCACCAGGGGAAGCACGTCAAAACCGGAAACGTTCAGATTCTTGAGCGGCTTCATGCCGGCGTTCCCTCACCTTCGCTAGTGACCCGTCCCAGACAACATGGGAAGCAGCCAAGCCCGATGCCAGAGCCTTAATCGGCCAGACAGATTGGCAGTATAGAACAGGCCAAAGGATTGTCTAAGCCACCCAGTCTCATAACCCCGTGATGGTTGTCGTTTTGGCGCCAGGAAAGCGAACGGGAAGGCCCGGGCGAACCCGAACCTTCCCAACCACCAGTTTTCGCCGAAGCAAGAGGGGCCTGAGCACGGGAAGAGCAAGGGGCGGTCAGGCCACTTCCTTGCCGGTTTCCTGGTTTACCGCCCGCATGGACAGTTTCACCTTGCCCCGGTCGTCGATGCCGATAAGCTTGACCTTGACCTCGTCGCCGACGTTGACCACGTCCGTGGTTTTGCCGACCCGGCCTTCGGTGAGCTCGCTGATGTGGACCAGCCCGTCCTTGGCGCCCATGAAGTTGACGAAGGCGCCAAAGTCCATGGTCTTCACCACCTTGCCCGTGTAAAGGGCGCCCACTTCCGGTTCGGCGGTGATGTCCCGGATCATCTTGATCGCCAAGTCGGCGGCCTTTTGATCGACGGCGGCCACCTTTACCGTGCCGTCGTCTTCCAGGTCTATCTTGGCGCCCGAGACCTCGCAAATCTCACGGATCATCTTGCCGCCCGGGCCGATAACTTCGCGAATCTTGTCCTTTTTTATGGTGATGACCGTGATTCGCGGGGCCTTGTCGCTGACGTCATCGCGGGACGCGGTAATGGCCTTGTTCATCTCACCCAGAATGTGGATGCGGCCGTCCCGGGCCTGGTCCAGGGCTTCCTTCATGATGTCTTCGGTGATCGACGTGATCTTGATGTCCATCTGAAGCGAAGTGATGCCCTGTTCGGTACCGGCGACCTTGAAGTCCATGTCGCCCAGGTGGTCTTCATCGCCCAGGATGTCGGAAAGAACGGCAACGCCGTCGTCTTCCTTGATCAACCCCATGGCAATGCCGGCTACCGGGCGGACCAGGGGAACACCGGCGTCCATGAGCGAAAGGGAGGCGCCGCAAACGGTGGCCATGGAGGACGAACCGTTGGATTCGGTGATCTCGGAAACCACGCGGATGGTGTAGGGGAAGTCCTCCTTGGCCGGCATCAGCGGATGGATGGCCCGCCATGCCAGCTTGCCGTGGCCGACTTCGCGGCGGCCGGTAAACCCGAAACGTCCCGCTTCGCCCACCGAGTAGGGCGGGAAGTTGTAGTGCAGCAGGAAGTGTTCGAAGTATTCTCCCGCCAACGCGTCGATGCGCTGTTCATCCTGGCCGGTGCCCAACGTCGCCACCACCAGCGCCTGGGTTTCGCCACGGGTAAACAGGGCGCTGCCGTGGGCGCGGGGCAGAATCCCCACTTCGGAAACAATCGGGCGCACCGTGCGGGTGTCGCGGCCGTCGATACGCTTTCCGGTCCTGAGGATATCGCGGCGGACGATGTCCTTTTCCAGGCTCTTGAAGGCGCCACCGCCGACTTCGGACAGCAGTTCCTGGTCCACGGTTTCGTCTTCGCCCAGGGCCTTGAAGGTTTCCTCCTTGACCGCCGAAACCTTGTCCTGGCGGGTCATCTTGTCGCTTTCCGAGTAGGCTTCGCGAAGGCCCTTTTCGGCCAGGGCGTTAACCCGGGCGGCGATGCCGTCGGCCCCTTCGGGGGGCGCCGGCACGGCGCGGGGTTCCTTGGCGCAGGCTTCCGCCAGCTCAATGATAGCGGCGATGACCGGCTGGAAGGAACTGTGGCCGAACATCACCGCCCCCAGCATGACTTCTTCGGAAAGCTCCTGGGCTTCCGATTCGACCATCAGCACACCTTCGCCGGTACCGGCGACCACGAGGTCCAGGTCGCTGGACGGTAATTCATCGACCGGGGGATTGAGCACGTATTCGCCATCGATATAGCCGACCCGGCAACCGGCGATGGGCCCCATGAAGGGAAGCCCGGAAATGGTCAGCGCCGCCGAAGTCCCGATCATGGCGACAATGTCGGGATCGTTTTCACCGTCATGGGACAACACCGTGCAGATGATCTGGGTTTCACACTGAAAACCCTTGGCGAACAGCGGGCGGATGGGCCGGTCGATCAGGCGGGAGGTCAGGACCTCCTTTTCGCCGGGACGGCCTTCGCGTTTGAAAAAGCCGCCCGGGATTTTTCCGGCGGCGTGGGCCTTTTCCTGATAGTGAACCGCAAGGGGGAAAAAATCCAACCCGGGGCGCGGCTCTTTTTCACCGACTACGGTGCACAGGACCTTGGTCTCGCCATACGTCGCCAAAACGGCGCCGTCGGCCTGACGGGCGATTTTGCCACTTTCCAGGGTAAGCTTGCGCCCGCCCCATTCGATCTCTTTTCTGAACTCTTGAAACATCTTCTCTTTCATCCTTCATACATGCAATTCAGCGGATTTCGCATCGGCGCCCGCGGACAGCGCCCCGAATACCCCGGGCCCAAGCCAACGCCTAGGTCCGTTCCGCCGCCGCCGAAAAGGAAATGGCGAAACATCCGCGTTACCGTTAGCGGCGCAGGCCCAACCGCTTGACGATGGTCTCGTAGCGCTTGACCTCCTTGCGCTTGACATAGTCAAGCAGGCGGCGGCGCTGTCCCACCATCATCAATAGCCCACGGCGCGAGTGGTAATCCTTCTTGTGGGTTTTCAGGTGTTCGGTCAGGTTGACGATCCTTTCGCTGAGGATGGCAACCTGAACTTCCGGCGACCCTGTGTCGCCCTCCTTGGTCGCGAACTCACCAATGAGGTCACGTTTCCGCTCGGCGGTAATCGACATCGTCTACTCCATTTGTCAGACGTTCAAAATACGAAAGGGGCGAATCTCGCTCCCTCGGATGCGGACCAGCGCCACCGGTTTTCCCTCGGCCATGGCGAACAGAACGCCGTCAGGGCCGGTTTTCTGAAGGGATTGCCGATTGACCACGGGCAACGCCGGAAGGGGTTGACCGTGGCGCAAACGTTGAGCCTCTGCCCCCGTCAGGGCCAGCGCCGGGATGTCGGCCAGCGCGGTCTCAACGGGCAGCAGTTCGGGCGGCGCACTATGGCTCAGGGCTTCCAGATTATCCAGGGAAATCGCCCGGTCTTCACCGAAAGGCCCGACCGAAACCCGCCTGAGGGCGGAGATATGCCCAAAAGTACCCAGTTTCAAGGCCAAATCCCGGGCCAGGGCCCGCATATAGGCGCCCTTTCCCGAAATCACCCGGAACCGGGCCTCGTCCGGCCTGGTTTCTTCGGACCTGGTTCCATCGGATCTGGGTTGATCCAACAGTTCGAACTGGAAAATTTGAATGGGGCGTGGTTTCAGGTCCACCGCCTGGTCCGCCCGGGCCAGGGCATAGGCCCGCCGGCCGTTGACTTTGACGGCCGAGAAATTGGGCGGAACCTGCTCGATCCGGCCGATAAAATGGACCAGCTGGGCGCGAATTTCCTCCGCCGAAGGTCGCTTGGCGCTGGTGTCCGTCACTTCCCCTTCGGCATCGTCGGTGGTGCGGGCTTCTCCCCAGCGGATGGTGAAGGTGTATTCCTTGGCCCCGTCCATGACGTAGGCCACGGTCTTGGTGGCTTCGCCCAGGGCCAGGGGCAGCACGCCGGTGGCCATGGGATCCAGGGTGCCGCCATGGCCGACCTTGGCCGCCCCGGTGATCCGGCGCACCCGGCCAACCACGTCATTCGAGGTCATGCCCGAAGGTTTGTCGATGATCAGCCAACCGTGAATGGGCTTGCCTTTTCGCTTACGCGCCATAACCGCCAGTGCTCCGTCTCATCTGCCCGTGCCCCGTCTCATCAATATGGGCGCCGGTGACGCCTGATGATGGTCCCGCATCCCCGGCGCGCCCTCCCGCCGGGGAAACGGCAAAAGCGATCGCAGGGATATCTCATGGATGGGGCGGACCACTAGACTTCGTTCCGGTTGGGCTCTTCCTCGCCGTCGCCTTCCGGGCCCGCCTCGGAAATCAGGTCGCGGGCGACGCGGGGATTCCTGAGCAGGGCTTCAATGTGACCGGCCTGGTCAAAGGAGGGGTCGGCGATAAAGGTCAGGGCAGGTACGTTTCTAAGCGCGACGGTGCCCGCCACCTGACGGCGCAGAAAGGCGGCGGCCCGTCCCAGGGCCTGGACCACGGCCTCCACCTCGATTCCGCCCAGAGGCATGACGAAAACGGTGGCGTTGCGAAGGTCGGGGCTGAGGCGCACCTCGGTCACCGTTACCGACACGCCGGCCAGCACGGGGTCGCGCAGCACCCCCCGCTCCAACAGCCGGGCCAGGACGTGCCGTACTTCCTCGCCGACCCGAAGCTGGCGTTGGCTAGGCGCGCGGGGCTCCCTTTTGTTCATCGTATCCTCGATAGGTCGATACCGAACCGGGCCATGTCGAATCAGGGGGCTGAATCAGGGGACCGGCCCTGGTTGTTTTTTTTCCGGTACGGTGACGCGCTTGGGGAACAACAGTTCGGAATTAAAGTTCCCTGGCCACTTCTTCCGTTTCAAAACATTCAATCCGGTCGCCGGCCTGAAGGTCCTGATAGTTGGCAAAGGCCATGCCGCATTCGGTGCCTTCCTTGACTTCCTTGGCGTCGTCCTTGAAGCGCTTCAGTTGGGACAGGCTGCCTTCGTGGATGACCACGTCGTCGCGCAGCAGCCGGACCTTGGCGCCCTTGCGGACCAGGCCTTCGGTGACCATGCACCCGGCCACCTTACCGACCTTGGAGACATTGAAGACTTCGCGGATTTCCGCATATCCCAACAGGGTTTCGCGAATAGTGGGGGCGAGCATGCCGGACAGGACTTTTCTAATGTCGTCCATCACGTCATAGATAATGGAGTAATAGCGAATTTCCACTCCATCCCGCTTTGCCGTTTCCCTGGCCTGAGGATTGGCGCGCACATTGAAGCCGACGATGACCGCGTTCGAGGCCCGGGCCAGGGTGGTATCGGATTCGTTGATACCGCCGACGCCGGCGTGCAGAATTTTCACTTCCACCTCTTCGGTGCCCATCTTGTCGAGGGCCGCGACGATAGCTTCCACGGAGCCGTGCACGTCGGCCTTGATGACTACCGGCAACGCCTTGGCCTCGCCGCTCTCGATTTTTTCGAACATCTGTTCCAGGGACCCGCGGGCGGTGGCGGTGGCCTTCGCGTCCCGTTCCCGTTGCTGACGGAATTCGGTAACTTCGCGGGCGCGGGATTCGCTGTCCACCACGGCCAACTCGTCACCGGCCGCCGGCGTGCCGTTCAGTCCCACCACTTCCACCGGCACGCCGGGGGTGGCCTTCCGCGCTGGTTGGCCACGGTCATCGGTCATTGCCCGTATTCGGCCCCATTCACCGCCGGCGACAACGATGTCGCCTACGGACAGGGTGCCCCGCTGAACCAGGACGGTGGCGACGGTTCCCCGCCCCCGTTCCAGGCGGGCTTCGATTACCACTCCTTCCGCGGCGCGGTTGGGATTGGCCTTGAGGTCCAGAAGTTCCGCCTGGAGAAGAATAACTTCTTCCAATTTATCCAGGTTGGTCATGTTCTTGGCCGAAACCTCGACGGCGAGCACTTCACCGCCCATTTCCTCGACCACCAGATTGTGCTGCAACAGGCCGGTGCGAATCCGATCGGCGTTGGCGTTGGGCACATCCATCTTGTTGATGGCGACAATAATGGGAACGCCCGCCGCCTCGGCATGGTGAATGGCTTCAATGGTTTGCGGCATGATGCCGTCGTCGGCGGCGACCACAAGCACCACGATGTCCGTCACCCGGGCGCCCCGGGCGCGCATGTCGGTAAACGCGGCGTGGCCCGGCGTGTCGATAAAAGTGACCTTGCCACCGGAAGACGTCGTTACCTGATAGGCGCCGATATGCTGGGTAATGCCCCCGGCTTCGCCGGAAACAACGTCGGTTTTGCGCAACGCATCCAGCAGCGACGTTTTACCGTGATCCACGTGCCCCATGACCGTCACCACCGGCGCCCGGGGCAGCAAGCTGCCGGGATCGTCATCTTTACCCTTGAGGCCAATTTCCACGTCGGCGGCGCTGACCCGCTTGAAGTTGTGGCCCAGTTCGGTGGCCACCAGTTCCGCCGTGTCTGCGTCGATGGTCTGATTGATGGTCGCCATCACGTCCATTTTCATGAGAACCCGGATGACATCCGTGCCCCGTTCGGACATGCGGTCGGCCAGTTCGGCAACGGTAATGGTTTCAGGAATAATCACGTCACGGACAATCTTTCTGCCTTCGGTTAATTGCTGTTGTTGCTTTTGCTTTTCCCGCGCCCGCTTGACTGAAGCCAGGCTTCGGGTCCTTTCGGTCCCTTCAAGCGCCTGGGCGATGGTCAGCTTGCCGGCCCGGCGCCGGGGTTCGCCACGGCGGCCGGGGGCCGCCGGCCGGCGCGGCTCGGGACGGGCCGTGGGCCGGCGTCCGCGGACCTTGTCGTCGGAACCTTTGTCCTCCTTTTCCCGGGCTTCCAGCTTGGCCGCCGCGGTGGCCGCCGCCTGCTTGGCCTGGTCTTCGCGCTTGCGGGCTTCTTCGTCTTCCCGGCGGCGACTTTCTTCTTCCTCGGCGCGGCGGGCGGT
Organism: Alphaproteobacteria bacterium; assembly: GCA_024278615.1. Classification (GTDB taxonomy): domain Bacteria; phylum Pseudomonadota; class Alphaproteobacteria; order Rhodospirillales; family 2-02-FULL-58-16; genus JAJRSS01. The sequence goes on along the minus strand of JAJRSS010000104.1, from coordinate 15,017 downwards.
TTCTTCGGCCTTGTCCACCACCGGCTCTTCGACAATCTGCCGCATCGCGGCTGATGTTGGCGGCGGCAGGGATTCCGTTTCGCCGAACCGCTGGGCGCCTTCCAGGGCGCGGGCGCGGGCGGCTTTTTCTTCGTTGGTAAGGCTGACCGTCGCCTGGGACGGGGATTCCGCCTCTTCCGCCGCCGCCTCCTTAACTCCGGCGTCGAACGCCGCCTGGGGGTCGTAACGGACCTCGGCCATGCGGCCACCGGAATCCGGCGCGAAGGTTCTTTTCTTTCGAACCTCCACCGTCACCATTTTGGAGCGGCCATGGGAGAAGCTCTGCCGAACCTGCCCGGTTTCGACGGTTTTCTTGAGCTCCAATTTGCCGGGCCGCGAAAGGCGCAGCGGCTTCTTTGCTTCTACTTCTTTATTTTCCGTCATCTTATTCCGTTTCAACCGGTTTTCGGCCGTTTTCCGTTTCTGGTTTTCGGCCTGGGTTCCGGCGCGGCCTCCGTAGCCCTTCCAATCGTTCCACTTCGGCCAGCAGGGTATCGGCCAGCCGTCCCCGGGATATGGCCACATGAACCACATGGTCCCGCCCCAGGGCGGCGGCCAATTCAGCGCTACTGAAAAGGCCGACCACCGGCAGGCTTCCGGCCAGGGCCTGAAGCTTCGACCGCCCGTCCTTGGCGCCATCCCGGGCCGCCAACAGCACCGCCGCGCCGCCCGACCGAAGCAGGGCCTGGACCTTTTCAAACCCGGCCACCACCTGCCCGGCGCGGCGCGCCATGCCCACCAGATCCAGGCAGCGGCGGGCCAGTAATGCTTCCGCCTGATCCGCCAGACCGGGGGAAACGCCGACGTGTTTTCGCGCCGCCTTGGCAAAAAGGTTTTTTTCCAGGGCCTTATGTAGCATATCCCTTTCGGCGCTCAACCAAAAACCCCGTCCGGGCAGGCGGCCGTTCACGTCGGGGACGACCGCACCCTGGGGACCGATGACAAACCTGAGCATGGTCTCCTTGGGCAGACGGCGCCCGCTGACGATACACCGCCTGAGGGGGCCCTTGGCCTCGCCGTCCGCCGACATGGTTTGCAGCCCGGTCATCAGGTGTTTCTATTCCTCCGCCTTTGCCGCGTTTGGCGCATCTGGTCCCTCACCGCCATCGGTGGATTCCCCGGCCGCTCCTGACTGTTCAGGTTCCTCGTCGTCGAACCAATGGGCGCGCGCCGCCATGATGATGGCGCTGGCCTGGCTTTCGGTCAAAGCGTGGGGCGGCAGGATTTCCAGCAACTCGTCGATGGCAAGGTCACCCAGGTCATCCAGGGTCTTGACATCCTTTTCACCGAGCGCAACCAGCATTGCCGGAGTCAGGCCCTGGAGCGTCATCAGCTCATCGGTAACTTCCAGCTCCTTGCAACGGCGGCTGAGTTCTTCGTCCCGCACGGTGATGTAGGTACGGGCTCTTTCGCGCAGCTCGGTGGCGACTTCTTCGTCAAAGCCCTCGATTTCCGCCAGTTCCTCGACGGGAACGAAGGCCACTTCCTCAATCGAGGAAAAACCCTCGGTGACCAGAAGATGGGCGATAACGTCATCCACGTCCAGGGCTTCGATCAGCACCTTGGAGCGGTTGTTGAATTCCTCGATGCGCCGTTCCGATTCCTCTGCTTCGGTGAGGATGTCGATGCCCCACCCTGACAATTGGGACGCCAGCCGCACGTTTTGCCCGCGCCGGCCGATCGCCAGGGACAACTGTTCGTCGGGAACCACCACCTCGATGTTGTTGGCTTCCTCGTCCAGCACCACCTTGGCCACTTCCGCCGGCGCCAAGGCGTTGACGATAAAGGTCGCCGGATCAACGGACCACTGGATGATATCGATCTTTTCGCCCTGCAGTTCACCGACCACGGCCTGAACCCGGGAGCCGCGCATGCCGATGCACGGGCCCACGGGATCGATGGAGGAGTCGTTGGAAATGACCGCGATCTTGGCCCGGGAGCCGGGATCCCTGGCCACCGCCTTGATCTCAATGATACCGTCGTAAATTTCCGGCACTTCCTGGGCGAAGAGCTGGGCCATGAACTGGGGGTGGGTGCGTGACAGGAAAATCTGCGGACCGCGAACCTCTTCCCGGACATCGACGATATAGGAGCGCACCCGGTCGCCGGTGGAAAAATGTTCCCGCGGTATGGTTTCATCCCGGCGCAGCAGCGCCTCGCCCCGGCCCAGATCGACGACGATGTTGCCGAACTCGATCCGCTTGACCAGGCCGTTTACGATTTCGCCCACCCGGTCCTTGAATTCCTGGTACTGGCGCTTGCGTTCCGCTTCCCGCACTTTCTGCACAATGACCTGTTTCGCCGTCTGGGCGGCGATGCGGCCGAAATCGATGGGCGGCAGGGGATCGATCAGGAATTCACCGACCGCGGCGTCCGCTTTTTTCTTGCGCCCGAGTTCCAGGTCCACCTGGGTGGCGTCGTTTTCCACTTCCTCGACAATTTCCATGTACCGGGCCAGCGCGATTTCACCGGTCTTGCGGTTGATGGTGGCGCGTATATCGTGTTCGTGGCCGTACTTGGAGCGGCCCGCCTTCTGAATGGCCTGTTCCATGGCCTCGAGGACTTCTTCTTGTTCAATCCCTCTGTCCCGGGCCACGACTTCGGCCACCTGCAACAGTTCCGGCCGCGAATGAACGGCGCCGCCTTCCAAGGTCGTCTGGCTCATAATCTCTGTCGTCCTTCCACTGCGGCGAGCAGGTCGTCGGTCATCACCAGCTTCGCCTTTTTTATATCCGGAAATGGTAACTCGGCCGGTTCGCCGTCGATCATGATCCGGATCTTGTCGTCCGCCAGCCCCAGCAATTGGCCGCGGAACCGCTTGCGCCCATCGATGGGGGTATCCAATTCCACCTTGGCCTCGAAGCCGGCAAACCGTTCAAAATCGCCGGGCCGGACCAGGGGACGGTCGACGCCCGGGGAACTGACTTCAAGGTCATAGGCGCCGGAAATGGGGTCTTCCACTTCCAACAGGGCCGAAACGGCACGGCTGATTTTGGCGCAGTGGTCCACGGTCATGGGCTCGTTGCTGGCCGGTTCCGCCATGACCTGCAGGCGGCGGCGGTCACCCTCGAATAGGCGAACGCATACCACCTGGAAGCCCAGGGCCTCGATGGTGGGCGTAATCATCTCTTCGATACGGCAAGTCAAATCCGTCACGGCTGACGCCATCCCTCTGCCGCCCGTTCGACGCTAAATGAGCGGACGATAAATCAGGTAAATAAAAAGTGGGCCAATGGCCCACCCACACCGATCACCAGATCAAGCTGACAACTTAACATCAGTTCTTTATGGCGAAGTTATATAGCCCCGCCGCCGCGGAATACAAGGCATTTGTGTACTTCCCGCAAAGACCCTTGCCGCAAAGCGTTGGAATCCGCGGTGGTCCGAATCAAGGATCAGGCCCATGGGGCTTCGATTCAGGACCGGTCCAGGCGGAGGAATTCAAGATAAACGGCGGGACGGCCCTGCCGTTGGGCCTTTTGTTGATAGCGGGTTGCCACCCAATCCGCCGGTGGTTCGCGCCAGTCCCGGGCGCGGCGGGCCCGCCACTGGAAGGCCGGATGCGCGGCAAGGCGGCCCAAGGCCCAGCGCACATACCCCATATGATCGCTGGCGAACCGCAACTGGGCCCCGTCCTTCATCGTACGGGCCAGGGAATCCAGGGTTGCCCGGTTGATGAAACGGCGCTTGTGGTGGCGCTTTTTTGGCCAGGGATCGGAAAACAGAATGAACACCCGCCCCAGCACGGCGTCGGGCATGGCTTCCAGAAGCAACCGGGCATCATCGTCGAAGATCCGGATATTGGCGATGCCGTCTTCCTGGATCCGGCTGAGCAGGGCGCCGACGCCGTTAACGAACGGCTCGCAACCGATCATGCCGATTTTGGGATTGGCCAGGGCCTGGGCCGCCAGATGCTAGCCGGCGCCAAACCCCACCTCCAGCCAAACATCCGCCGCCGGCCAAAAGACGGCGGGCAGGTCGAGGACGCCCCCCGTGGGTGGCGGCGCCACCCGGAGGCGAGGCAACAGGGTATCGAACAGGTCCCGCCGGCCGGGCCTGAGCCGGTGGGCGTGGCGGCGGCCAAAACTGCGTAGGGGCCGGCGCGCCGTCAACGGTTATTGAAAACCGACTTCAGTTCATCCACCAGGTCGGTTTTTTCCCATGAAAAGCCGCCGTCCGCTTCAGGCGGCCGGCCGAAATGCCCATAGGCCGCCGTACGGGCGTATATGGGCTTGCTCAATCCCAGGTGTTCGCGGATGCCCCGGGGGGACAGGTCCACCAGGTCCTGCAAAACTTCGGCCAAACGCTTTTCGGAAACCTGCCCCGTGTCATGGGTGTTGACATAAAGAGACAGGGGCCTGGAAACGCCGATGGCATAGGCCAGTTGCAAGGTGCAGGCATCGGCCAGGCCGGCGGCGACCACGTTCTTGGCCAGATAGCGCGCCGCGTAGGCGGCGGAACGGTCCACCTTGGTCGGGTCCTTGCCGGAAAAGGCGCCGCCGCCGTGTGGCGCAGCACCACCATACGTATCGACAATAATCTTGCGGCCGGTGAGCCCGGCGTCACCATCGGGGCCACCAATGACAAAACGCCCGGTGGGATTCACAAAAAATGAATCCTCGCCGCACATCCAGCCTTCGGGCAATACATTGACCACGTGGGGCCGGACAATTTCCCGTACTTCGTCCTGGGACAGGGATTCACCATGCTGGGTGGACACCACCACCGAGGTAGCCGTGACGGGCCTATCGTTTTCATACCGCAGCGTCACCTGGCTTTTGGCGTCCGGACCAAGCCCCGGTTCGGCGCCGGAATGGCGGGCGTCGGCCAGGGAGCGCAGGATATTATGGGAAAAGTGAATGGCCGCGGGCATCAGTTCATCAGTTTCCCGGCAGGCATAGCCGAACATGATTCCCTGGTCGCCGGCACCCTCGTCCTTGTTGCCGGCGGCGTCCACGCCTTGGGCGATGTCCACCGATTGTGAATGCACGTACACTTCCACTTCGGCGGTTTTCCAGTGAAACCGGTCCTGTTCGTAACCGATATCCTTGACCGCGCTGCGGGCGATTTCTTCTATGACCGCATGGTTGATGGATTCGGGCCCGCGCACTTCACCGGCCAGCACGATCCGGTTGGTGGTACACAGGGTTTCGACGGCGACCCGGGAATGTGCATCGGCGGTCAGAAAGGCGTCCACCACTGCATCGGATATACGGTCGCACACCTTGTCCGGATGTCCTTCCGAGACGGATTCGCTGGTAAATAAATAGTCGACGATAGACACGGTAATGCCCTCCCGCTTCAGGTTCCATTCCATTGGACAGGGGGCATCTCTGATCGCGGCATCTTGGTTGCGCCGCCCGGCGAGCCCACTTAGAGCCTTTTTTTACGTGGTGGCAAGCAGTCCAAATCCGTCCACGGCCACCCTTCATATGGGGTGGTGGCGGCCCTTGTTGCAACCTTTTCAAGGGCCGTCAAGCATTTTTGGTGAACAGGAACCGGGCGCCGCCGGCAATCGTTTCCAGGCAGACCAGCGGCGGCCAATCTATAAAAAGCCTTTTGGCCGGGAACGGTTATTCCCCGTCTTCGGCGGCCAAGGATTTAGTCAATTCAAACAAGCGCTTACGCACCCGAGGGTCGTCAATCCGGTAATAAGCCCGGACCAACTCCAGGGTTTCGCGCCGGGCCAGCGGGTCCTGCATCAGGGCCTGCTGGGTCTGGTCGCTGAGCCCCCTGGGCGGGCGTCCATCAACGGTTCTGATCTCGTCGGGCATATCGTCGAAGAAAAACGAAATAGGCACGTCGAGCACGCGGCTCAATTGATATAGGCGGCTGGCGCCTACCCGATTGGCCCCCCGTTCATATTTCTGAATCTGCTGGAAGGTCAGCCCAACGGCGTCGCCGAGCTTTTCCTGGCTCATGCCAAGCAACGTGCGGCGCAGGCGGACCCGACCGCCGACATGGACATCCACCGGCCTGGGCGTACCGAGAATGGAGCCATCTTCGCGCATACCTTTGTTGTCTGCTTTGCTTCTACCCCTGGCGGTTGTTGCTAGTGTCATTGCTCTTGTGGTTCCACAATTTATTGGTTGATGTTATTTTATTTTCCGGATAGCTGGCGCACAATCCGTCGGGTCGTGCGTCTTACCCACCCTTCAGTCGTCACGAGAAATCATACTATAGTATGCCCCGCAAGGTGGCATGCTTAATTGAGCCACCCTTATGCATTTTATTAGGGACGGTTCATATTCACCCACGGCACGCCATGGGGAACAAGCAGGCCCGCTCCACCCACGACCAATACCAATATTAGCACCATCCAATTCCCCAAACGGCCATAAACCGTTGATTTTTCTATTTGTTTTGGTAATTTGCTGTCCAAGTTCCCTTCCTGGCCCAGGCCCAGCCGGGCGACCGTGCGGCCGTAAGGATCGATAACCGCCGAAATTCCCGTGTTGGCGGCCCGGACCAGGGGCAGGCCTTCTTCAACGGCGCGCAGGCGGGCGGCGGCCAGATGCTGGTAAGGCCCGGACGAGCGGCCGTACCAGCCGTCATTGGTGATGTTGAGCAACCACGCGGGCCGGTTCCGCCGGTCGACGACGTGGCCGGGGAAGATTACTTCATAGCAAATCAAAGGGCTGACCGGCGGCAGGCCGGGTAAATCCAGGGTCGTCACCCCGGGGCCGGATGAGAAATCCGTGCCCCCGGCGGTAAGCTTGCCGAAGTCGAAAACGCGGCGAAAGGGCACGTATTCACCGAAGGGCACCAAGTGGGATTTATCATAGGTGCCGGCCACCCGCCCCAGATCGTCCACGGCATGAAGACTGTTCCACACCCTGAATTCTTCTTCCCGTGCGGGCGTGGTCCGGGGGGCGCCGGTGAGGATCAATCCTTCGGGTGGGACGGATTTTCCGATCAGGGCGAGGCGGGCCTTATCGTTGGCGATATAGAACGGCGCCGCCGTTTCGGGCCAGATCACATGCGTGGGTTTTGATCCCGACTTGCCCGGCCGTACACTCATTTCCAAAAACTTGTTGAGGTGTTCCTCCCGCAACTCCGCCACCCATTTCAGCCGCTGATCGATATTGGCCTGAACCAGGCGGAGCGAAACCCCAGGCACCGTTTCGGGGTTGGCGCCAGCCAGGCGAAAAACACCCCCCGACCACACCGCCACCAACACCAGGAAGGCTACCCTCACCGGCCGCCAGCGCTTTACCTGTGAACTAGGGTCCATGGGCCTTAGCGCCAGCACGGCGGGCATGGCGGCGGCGATCACGGTCAGCAAGCTAAGGCCGTAAACGCCGGTAACCGAAGCAAGCTGAATCATGCCGTCGGCAAAGGCCCAGACGGACCCGGTCAAATTCCACGGAAACCCTGTCAGGAGCCAGCTTCGCACCCATTCCAGGGCGGTCCAGGCGGCGCCGAAGACCAATACGCCTCCAACGGCGGAAACACCGTTCCCCGAATGCCTGACCATGCGCCACACCAGGGCCGCCGCCGCCGGGTACAGGGCCATGACGGCTGAAATGCCCAGAACGGCGAAGGGCGCCAGCCAACCAAGGCGGCCGGGGAAAACCAAAAGTGCGTTGGCGATCCAATAGAGGCCGGCGACAAAATGGCCCAACCCGAACCACCAGCCGGCGGCAAAGGCGGCCCGGCGGTTGCGGCCGGCGTCCGCCAACCAGACCAGGCCGGTAAAGGCGGGCACCAGCAGGGGGACCAGATACAAGGGAGGCATGGCGGACGCCGCCAGAACGCCGAGAGCCCCCGCCAGGCCATAGCGCCGCCAACCGCCAAGGCCCGTGACCCAGGCGGCGACCGGCGCCAGAAGGGTCGGTGATTCTTCGGATCGGCTGGCGGATTCCGTCACCGGCGGATCAATCCGGGTCCGCCTGGTCCACGAGGTCCGCCTGGTCCACCTGGTCCACTTGATCCTGTTGGGCTTCTTCATCGGTGCGAACGGCCCGCATCCGCACCCGGCGGATGCGCCGGGGATCGGCGTCCAGCACCTCGAACTCCCAGCCTGACGGGTGCGAAATCAGTTCGCCCCGTATGGGCACCCGGCCGGCGAGGGAAAAAACCAGGCCGCCGACCGTGTCCACGTCTTCCCTTTCCTCTTCGCTGGCGATGGGCCCGACAACCTCTTCCAGCGCCTCCAGGGTGGCGCGGCTGTCGACGTCCAAGGCGCCATCGAGGCGGCGGATGATACTGGGTTCATCGTCCCGGTCATGTTCGTCTTCGATTTCCCCGACAATTTCCTCTACCAGATCTTCGATGGTGACCAACCCGTCAACGCCGCCATACTCGTCAACCACCAAGGCCATGTGACACCGCTGAACCCGCATTTCCAACAACAGTTCCAGCACCCGCATGGACGGCGAAACAAAAAGCACCTTGCGCATGATCTTGGCCAGGGAGAAGGTATTGTCTTCGCCCCGCCAGGCCAGCACGTCCTTGATGTGAACCATGCCAAGGGCATTATCCAGGTCTTCCTGGTAAATGGGTATGCGCGAATGCCCCTCACGGGTGATCAGTTTAGTCACGTCGGCGAGACAGGCCTCCGTTTCTATGGCGATGATATCGGCGCGGGGCACCATGACATCGTGGATGGTGCGGTCGCGCAGGTTGAGGATATTGGCCAGAAGCACGCGTTCGTTTTCGTCGATGGGGACTTCCGCTTCTTCCCTTTCCTCGATCAGTTCATCGAGGGTATCGCGCGCCGAGGTCTCGCCGATACGCAGTCCCAGCAATGCGCGCAGCCATCCCCAGCCGCAGTTCGCTTCCTTGGGCGCCGGTTGATCGGAAAGCGGCAGGGGGGAGTTGGGGGAATTGTTCATGGTCTCATTGAAGCCCGGGCTATTCCACGCCGGTCCGGTGAAAGGCGGCCTGGTGGAAGACAGCCTCCACCGCATAGGGATTGGCTATACCCAGGGCCGAGAGAATTTCGATTTCCAGCTTCTCCATACATTCCGCATCGGTATCGGTTTGATGATCATATCCGGCAAGATGCAAGGCGCCGTGGGTCACAAGATGGCTCAGGTGATCGGCCAGGCTCTTTCCGTCCCGCCGGGCCTCCCGGGTGGTGGTTTCCAGGGCGACAATCACATCCCCCAAAATCAATGGCCCCCCTTCGGGCCGGGCGGGACCGCCTTTGTCCTGGTGAGCGAAGCTCAGCACGTTGGTGGGTTCGTCCCGGTCGCGGTAATCCCGGTTGAGCCGCCGGACGAAAGCATCGTCGGCCAGCACCAGGCTGACTTCCACGACGCCCTCTTGCGGGATGGCTTCCGGGTTGACCCCCGGAACGATCCGGGGAATGGCCGCCCACGCCGCGGCGGCGGCGCGGCGGCAGATGTCCACCGCCGAAGGCAGCGCTTCCAGCCAGGCCGGGCAGGAAACGGCAACGGCGATTTCAAGATGGCCGGCCAGACAATTGGATTGCACGATTTGCTTCATCGCCTTCAGCCTTCATCCGAAGGGCCTGTCTCCTTGTCTTTGTTTTTATTCCGGGCGCCTTTTTTCCGCTGCCGATCGACCCTGTCGTAAGCCTCGACAATGTGCGCCACCAGGGGATGACGCATCACGTCTTCCGAGGAAAAGTGGACGAAGGAAATGCCCTTGGTCGTCCCCAGGGTATCCACGGCGTCCCGAAGCCCCGAGCGGACGCCGCGGGGAAGGTCCACCTGGCTCAGGTCGCCGGTTACCACCATGCGTGAATTTTCCCCCAAACGGGTTAAGAACATCTTCATCTGCACGGCGGTTGTGTTTTGGGCTTCGTCCAGGATGACAAAGGCGTTGGCCAGGGTGCGTCCGCGCATGAAGGCCAGAGGGGCGACTTCGATCTCGTCGTTTTCCATACGCTTGATCACCTGGTCGCCGGGCATCATGTCATGCAGGGCGTCGTACAGGGGCCGCAAATAGGGGTCCACCTTTTCCCGCATATCGCCGGGCAGAAACCCCAGTTGCTCGCCGGCCTCGACCGCCGGCCGGGAGAGGATGATGCGGTCCACGTCACCCCGGAACAGGCTTTCCACCCCCTTGGCCACCGCCAGAAAGGTCTTGCCCGTTCCCGCCGGACCCAGGCCGAAGACCAGTTGGAATTGGTCGATGGCGCGCAGGTAGGCCGCCTGATTGGATGAGCGGGGGGAAATGTGGCGCTTGCGGGTGCGGATGGTAAGGTCCGCGTCGGTCACGTCGCCGGCGCCATTCGTCACCATGCGCAACAGTGCGTCCACTTCGTCGCCGCCCACTTCCTGGCCACGTTCGAGACGATTGTACAGCCCCTCCAGAACCTCGCCGGCGCTGTCCACCGCCGCCAAAGGGCCGGAGATGTTGACCACGTTGCCCCGGGCGTGAATGGCCACCTCCAGCTTTTGCTCGATCCGCGCCAGATGGCTGTGATGGGAGCCGAACAGACGCAACGCCAGGGAATTGTCGTCGAATTCCAGATCCCGGGAACGGTTCTTCCGCTTGGCCATGGACGATGGTTTGGCGGGCGGGCTCAAGCGCAGGCCCTTTCATCGGCGAAAGCACCGGTCAAAGCACCTGAAAGACTGTTGGCGTGGGCGGCGCCGATGGTAAGGGGCATGACGGAGCCCAATAAATGATCCGGGGCCTCCACGTGGACCGCCTGCATGTAGGGGCTTCGGCCAACCAGTTGCCCCGGCTTGCGGCCCTGGCGGTCCAGCAAAACCGGCAGGGCGCGCCCGACACAACCTTGGTTGAAAGCCACCTGCTGGGCGCCCAGCCGTTCCTGGAGCCGGGCCAGCCGTTCGGTTTTCACCTTCTCCGGCACCTGGTTTTCAAGCGCCGCGGCGGGAGTCCCGGGACGGGGACTGTATTTGAACGAATAGGCCTGGGCGAAGGTCACGTCCTCCACCAGACGAAGGGTGGCTTCGAAGTCGGCTTCCGTTTCGCCGGGAAAGCCGACAATGAAATCCGAAGACAGGGCCAGGTCGGGCCGGGCGTGACGCAGGCGGCCGGCGAGCCGGCGGTAATCATCCGCGGTATGCCGCCGGTTCATGGCCACGAGGATCCTGTCGGCGCCGGACTGAACGGGCAGGTGCAGAAACGGCATGAGCTGGGGCACGTCCCGGTGGGCGCCGATCAGCGCATCGTCCACCTCGGCCGGATAGGAGGTCGTGTAGCGGATGCGTTCCAGGCCCTCGATTTCCGCCAGACGGGCGATCAACCGCCCCAGGCCCCAATCGCCGTCATTGCCTTCGCCATGATAAGCGTTGACATTCTGGCCCAGAAGGGTGATTTCCCGGGCCCCGCCGGCGACCAGATGGCGGGCTTCCGCTTCCACTTCGGCTACCGGCCGGGAGAATTCGGCGCCCCGGGTATAGGGCACCACGCAGAAGGTGCAGAATTTATCGCACCCTTCCTGCACGGTCAGGAAAGCCGAATAACCTTCCAGTTTTCCCGGCGCCGGCAGATGGTCGAATTTGGGTTCGGCGGGAAAATCCGTATCCAGGACGGCCCCGCCGGCACGGCTGGCGCGGCTGATCATTTCCGGCAGCCGATGAAAAGCCTGGGGGCCGAAAACCATGTCCACGAACGGAGCCCGGCGAAGAATTTCCCCGCCCTCCGCCTGGGCCACGCACCCGGCCACGGCGAGAATCATGCCTCTGCCCGTGCGTTCTTTTTCCGCCTTCAACCGCCTGAGCCGTCCCAGTTCCGAATACACTTTTTCGGCGGCCTTTTCCCGGATATGGCAGGTATTGAGGATAACCATGTCGGCGCCGTCGGCGGCGTCCACGCGAACATAACCCAGGGGCGCCAGGACATCCGCCATGCGGGCGGAGTCGTAGACGTTCATCTGGCACCCGTAGGTTTTGATATGAAGCGTTTTCGCCAAGGGGTTCGCGCTATTGCTGCAGGATCCGCCGGATTCCGTCGGAATCGGCGCATCCTGAATGACTGACGATCATTCCCTGGTCCGTACCCATTGTCACAATGGCCTGATTGGAAGGGTAACACCCCACCCCGGCGTGTCAAGCGGACCCTGAAACCGTGGAAAACCGGATCCCGCCAAAAATCTACCCGCCGCCGTCCTTCTTCGCCGGTACTTCGAGGGAAACGCCATAGAGTTCCAGGCGATGGCCGACCAGCCTAAATCCGTGGGAACGGGCGATTTCCTGCTGCAGGGCCTCTATTTCCACACTTTGAAATTCGATCACCTTGCCCGATCGAATATCGATCAGATGGTCATGATGCTCTTCCGTAGCCTCTTCATAACGGGATCGGCCATCGCCAAAATCGTGCCGTTCCAGGATATTGGCTTCTTCAAACAGGCGAACGGTGCGATAGACGGTGGCGATGCTGATACGGGAATCCAGTTTGGCCGCCCGCCGGTAGACATCCTCCACATCCGGATGGTCCTCGGCTTCGGAGAGCACACGGGCAATGACCCGGCGCTGGCCGGTCATTTTCATGCCCTTTTTCAGGCAAAGCTGCTCAATCCTGGTGGGTGATGCCATGCGCTACACCGCTGGTAAACTACCGGTCATCATAAAGCAAACCGGCATAAAAAAAACCGGCCGCCGTTTTCCGTCCCTAACGGTTACTCTTGTGGGGTTTGGTGCCAAGCCCTATCTTTTTGGCAAGGTTGCTGCGGTGTTTGGCATAATTGGGCGCCACCATGGGATAGTCGGGCAGCAGGCCCCAGCGCTCCCGGTATTCCTCGGGCGACATGTTGTAGGCCGTTTTGAGATGGCGCTTGAGCATCTTCAGCTTTTTGCCGTCCTCCAGGCAGATAATATAGTCGGGGAAAATCGACTTCTTGACCGGCACGGCGGGCCTGGGCTTTTCCGCCGCCGTTTGGGAATTCCCTACGGCCGACAATGTCTTGTATATATCCTGAATCAATTGGGGCAGATCGTCCGGCGCCACGGTATTGTTACCCACATGTGCGGCGACGATTTCGGTGGTGAGCTCCAGTAATTCACTTAAACCAGGTTTGTCGCTCATGCTTAATAGTCCTGTAGAACAGTCTCGCCATATCTTTACTATGGATTGTTATATAGTAATATTGTCAACATAGGCAAGAATTAATAATGAAACAGCAGCACGAACCCTTAACAAAAGAAAACGTTGATTTCTTTTTGGACATTACTGACCAGGTTTGTCCCTTGACCTTCGTTAGAACGAAACTTCTGATCGAAAAAATGTCCCCCGGCCAAATTGCCGAGGTCCGCCTTCAGGGGGTCGAGCCCCTGGAAAACGTCCCCCGTTCGGTCCGCGACCAGGGCGATACGGTCATCAGCCTCGAGCCCGAAGACCCGGGCCAAGAGCCCCACGGCATTCACCGGCTGCTGATCAAAAAGAGTTAATTCAATAAAATTACCGGGATGACGCCGGTGGCGGCAAGGTCGGGAAGAAGCCATCGCCAACCATGGACGAAGTTCAGGGACGGAGGCGGCCGCCGTTTTTTGCCGGCTTGGCATCGGGCGGGCGCAAATAAAGGGGCGCCAGCGGCGCAAAATTGTCATCCAGGGCCAAATCCGGGCGCCAGCGGGCGGCGGCGATGGCGGCCACGGCCGCCGCATCGGGCACGGCCGGGGCGCTGCTGGACATCGGCTCGAAACCGGCCTCGGCCAGGACCGGCAAGACACGGGCCTGGGCATCGCCCGCCACCACGATGGCCGACGGGCCGCCGGGCGGCGGCAGGGGCAGCAGGGACGCCACTCCCTCCGGCGCCACGGCCTGGGGTTCGGTCAAGGGGACCAGGGAGGGATCGAACACCTGGGCGAAAACGTCAGTCCTTTTTGATTCCAGGATCACCAGCACGGCCGGTGCGGTGCGTTCGGATCGCGGCACCGCATGGGCCACCGCCTCCAAGGTGGTGACGCCGGCGCACGGCACGCCGGCGGCGAGGGCCATGCCCCGGGCCGCGGCGAGACCGATGCGAAGCCCGGTAAAGGCGCCGGGGCCCGTGGTCACCGCCAACAGGTCCAGGTCGCCGAAGTCCACGTTCCCCATGATTTCCACCACCATGGGCATGAGGGCTTCGGAATGTCCCCGGTCCATCATCCGCAGGCGATGGCGGCGAATTTTGCCGTCCTGCCACAGGGCGACGGAGCAGGCCCGGGTGGCCGTATCAAGAGCAAGGATGCGCATGGGCGAAAGGTGTTCCGGGTTGAGGGGTCCGCGGGGCTGCCGTATCTCCCGGGGACGGGTATACTGCCATTTCCTTACTCATCTCTTCCGGCCTTTTGCGGCCTTTACCTTGGAGTGGTGTAAACGCGAATGAACCAAAAAGAAACCATCCCGCCGCTGGTGGAGATCACCGCGGCCAGCCATGGCGTGCTGCTGGATCTGGCCTATGCCACGGCCGGCAACTTTACCGGCAAGCCCGTTTACCGCCGCGCCGCCTGTTATCTGCATAAAGACGCCGACGCTTTGCTTCGCCGGTCCATCGATCTGGCGGCGGCCCACGGCCTTCGCATCAGGATTTTCGACGCCTTCAGGCCATCCGAAGCCCAGTGGGTGCTGTGGAACCATACGCCCGACCCGGAATTCCTGGCCGACCCCCGCCGCGGCTCCCCCCATTCCCGGGGCGTCGCCGTGGACATGACCCTGGTCGACGGCGGCGGCAAGGACCTGGATATGGGAACCGGCTTCGATGCCTTTACTCCCCTGTCCCACCACGGCAACGGAGAGATTTCCGTGGAGGCGCGACGCAACCGGTTTTTCCTCATGGGGCTGATGACCACCGCCGGCTGGGATTTTTACCGCAATGAATGGTGGCACTATCAGATGTTCGACGCCCGGCGGTATGAAGCCCTGAGCGACAGCGTCCTTGCCCGGCCCATGATGTGAGCAGCGCCGGAAAATAAGACGTTCCCCGTGAATAACCCCAAACGCCTTTGATTTACTGAGCCTTTTCGCGGATTTGAAGTAACGGAATTTGCAAGAAAACGTAGTTTTGGAGGTCGTTTTCTTGCGATTTGGGATTCAAATTTCGGCCCATTTGTGAT